>CAYXPO010000036.1:0-15322 GCA_964466925.1 uncultured Nitrospirales bacterium | reverse complement strand
CCCAGCCCTTCCGATGTAATGAAACAGTGGCCGGTTTTGGCGTATTTTCAGTATTGCTCTCCACTCTAAGGGCGGCATCGTCATGGTAAAGGGCATAGGTCATTATGTCGTCAGGATGAGAGGGAAAGGCAATGATTGGATTTTTCCTAAAGTAGCGATTCTTGTCTTGATAGCGGTATTCGATCTCATACACAGCCGCCGGACTTTGTCCCGCATCAGGCTTGTCAAGCGTAAGACGGTACTTTCCCGCGAAGCTGTGCACACTGGAACTCCATTGAAGGATTAGGGTGCGCATTTCCTGGACGTTATCGTTTGACGAATCAGAATCTTGTGCATACGCCCGGGATACACTTGACAAAAGGAACAACGACGCACAGAAACAGATCAAACGTGCGGTCTGAAACGTGATCTTCCGCCCCACGTTCTTCATGGCAAGAACCTCCTTTTTTATTGTCAACAACACCTTGAGCGGAACGATATCATATTTAGGTATGATGTAGATAATAACCCGGCCCTGTGCGCCAAAATGTGTCAAAATCTAAAAATTCATCTCCTTAACGGAGAGAAGATCGTTCAACTGCTCTTCCCCCAAGTCTTTTCTTGCCGTCAAGGTGAGTTCACCCAGGAGGAAACACATTGCCGCGGCAGGAAAAAAACTGACCGAGACACTCTCCCGCGCGCCTTGTCCTGAAACGGTCTTTGTTGTGACAAAAGCATGGGAGAGGTTGTTTTGATGACAGAAAGACAATAGTGATTTCAACTCTTCCGGGTGCGTCACGGCGCGGTCAGACCATTTAACTTCCATGGTTAACGAGGGCTTTCCCAGGGAGTTCAAGTGTACTATGTCCACTTCACCGGCCGACCACCGTGCGTAGTGAATTTTCTGAATATATCCGTGTTGCGCGAAGACGGCGGATTCCACCAGCGCCCCGATAGCCGGGCTTGTTTCGTCCACGCGTGAGAACAATGCCGCCCACATGGACGGATTTGTCAGGTATACTTTGAAAAAATTCGCCCGCTTGAAATGTTTTGCATGGTAGTCCACGCGATGCACCACGCGCAGCAAGAACGCCGCCTCAAGATATTCGATATACCGTTTGATGGTATTTTTTGCGATACCGGAACCTTGCGACAGTTTCTCCAGAGTAACTTCTTGAGCGGTGTTATAAGCGAGTGTCGTAAACAGTGCGTTGAGTTCTTGAACATCATGAATTCCATACAAGCTGGGTAAATCCCGCAAAAGCACCTTGTCTATGATGTCATTCTTAATAAAACGCCCCGGGTCTTGCTGGATTTCCGGAGAAACGGCGGCCTCGGGATACCCGCCGAAGTTAAGGTAATCCATAAAGCGCCCATTTAGGGTGTTGATGCCGTCCGGTGTGCCGGCATGTTTTAAAAAATTTTCCGGTTCAAATAAATCGGGAATATCGGCGCCAATAATCTTCAAGTACTCATTGAACATGAGTGGGGGAAGAAAAAAATCCGTGAAACGGCCCGCACCCGATTCCAGGCTTTTCAAGCGCAACGCGGCTGCCGCGGAACCCGATACCACGCATTTCAAATTGGGATACCGGTCCACAATCACTTTAAGATGACGTTCCCAATCTTTTAGGTATTGAATTTCATCAAAAAAGACATAACACGGCGTAGAGGTATAGTCCATAGCGGAGGCATTCTGGTATGTGTCCAGCAATTCCTCCAAACCCAAACCGAAATATAAAGGATTGTCAATCGAGATGTAGCAGATAGTGGTCGGTGATATGCCCGTTGAAATTAACCGCTGAATCGCATGATGAATAAGTACGGTTTTACCCACTCGCCGGGGTCCCATCAACACTATGGCCCGCCGAACGGTACTTTCTGTCATAAGTCTTTGAAATGACTCAATATAATCGCGCGGGGCCAATCCGGCATATGGCATGTTTCCCGGATTATCCCACCACGGATTTTCACCACGGACCCGCTGGACGATCTGTTCAGGTGGTATAGGGCGAACTGGCATAAGATTACTCCAGTAACACTATTTCACAATTTCAAAAATAAGATTAGCGCACTGATTTTATTTTACACCCAGCGTCGCCCTAAGTCAAGCCTTACGGCAACTCAATCTTCCTTTTTTCTTTATCCGGATGCGGTCGGTAGAGAATGGCCACGTGCCCGATTAGCCCCACGGCTTCGCACCCCGTGCGCCGCGCGATCTCATCCGTCAACTTCCGCTTTTCCTCCTTAAACTCATTAAAGCGGACCTTGATGAGTTCGTGGGCTTCCAGGGCGGCCACCACGGCTTTGACGAGCATGTCGGAGACGCCTTGCTTGCCCACAAGAACCACGGGATCGAGATGATGCGCGAGACCGCGCAGGAAGTTGCGTTGAGCACTGGTAAGTTTTGGCATGGAAGGTCCTCTACATTGTTTTGTTTGATCATACCGCGTGTCTTCCCCCTAAAGCGAATTGAATCCCGCCGCAGCTTTGGGTATAAACGGTTTTATCACCATAAGGAATCTCTATGCAGCCCCGGATGCGTTTTGAAATAGAAGCCCGCGATCCCCAGTGCCGCGCCCGCACGGGGCGCCTCTCCCTGCCGCATGGCGAAGTGGAGACGCCCATTTTTATGCCGGTCGGCACCCAGGCCTCCGTCAAGGCATGCAGCCAGGAAGACCTCGAAGCCGTTGGCGCCCAAATCATCCTCGGCAACACCTACCACCTCTATCTGCGCCCTGGCACCGAGACCCTGGAAGCCGCCGGCGGCATTCATCGCTTCATGCACTGGAACCGTCCCGTCCTCACCGATTCCGGAGGCTTCCAGGTCTTCAGTCTCGCCGACCTCAACAAGGTCACGCCCGGCGGCGTAACATTTCAAAGCCATCTTGACGGCTCCCGCCACGTCTTCACGCCTGAAAAAGCCGTTGACGTGCAGATCAGCATCGGTGCGGACATCGTTATGTGCTTCGATGAATGCACCACCTACCCCGTGACCCGTGAAAAAGCCGAAGAATCCATGCGAATGACCCTCCGGTGGGCGGAGGCCTGCAAGCGCCGCTGGGAAGAACGAAATGCAGCCCATCAGGCCCTGTTCGGCATTGTACAGGGAAGCGTGTTTCTCGATTTGCGCACCGAATGCGCCCAGGCATTGACCGCCCTGGACTTTCCCGGCTATGCCATCGGCGGCGTCAGCGTGGGGGAGAGCAAGGAGGAAATGGTGTCCGTCGTCGAAGCCACTGCGCCCCTCCTGCCTGAAAACAAGCCCCGATACCTCATGGGCGTGGGTCCCCCCGAAGACATCCTTGAAGCCATCGAGCGCGGCGTTGACATGTTCGATTGCGTCATGCCCACCCGCAACGCCCGCAATGGCGGCCTTTTCACCTCCCAAGGCCGCCTGAATATCAAAAATGCGCAATACGCCCGTGATTTCCGGCCCATCGACCCTGAATGCGCCTGTCCCGTGTGCCAAACCTACACCCGTGCCTATCTGGCCCACCTGTACCGCGCGGGGGAGATTTTGGCCTTGCGCCTCAATACTTTACATAACCTTTTCTTTATGCTACAATTGACTGCTCGTGCGCGTGACGCTATCCGGGGCGGATGTTTCCAGGATTTTAAGCGCGCATTTCTCCAACGGTATTCCCTGCAAAACAGCGGGAACGAGTAATCTGGGTTCGGAGGACGTATAACGGTGTGGAACATAGTATTGGCTCAAGCGGAGAGCGCGGCTTCACAGGCCGCCCCGGCGGTGCAAAGTGTGGCGCAAGGCGCGGCGGAAGGCGCGGCGCAAACCACCACGCCCCCGGCGGCAAGCCCTTTTGGCAGCATGCTGCCGATGATAGTCGCCTTTATCGCGATCATGTATTTCCTTATGATCCGGCCGCAGCAAAAACGTGAAAAAGAGCGGAAAAACATGCTCAATGCCTTGGCGAAAGGCGACAAGGTCGTCACCTCCGGCGGCATTTGCGGCACCATAACCGACATATCCGAAAACCACGTCGTCGTTAAAGTGGATGATGATGTAAAACTGCAATTTGTGCGTAGTGCTATTGTGCAAGTGGTTTCGCGCGAAGGCAAAAAATAAACCGCCCCCGGGGCTCTCAAAGCCTCGCGCATTTCTGAACGGAGTTTTCCATGAAAAAACATCTCTATCGTACACTGCTCATTTGGGGCGTGCTGCTCGTCTCCCTCGTCTTCATGTACCCCACCGTCGGATGGATGTTGCTCTCCGACGACAATGAATGGCTCGGCCTGCCCATGGAAGAGCGGGAGAAAACCGCGCCCAAGGACGGCACCCGTCAGGCGCGTCTTCTGAAATGGCAGAAAGAGGACGATGCCTTCGCCCGTGAGAAACGCGGCACGATGGAAACCGCGTGGCATGCCATCAAACGCTGGTCCGAATTTGATCGCAACCAAGTCATCAATCTCGGGCTCGACCTCCAGGGCGGCGTCCATATGGTCTTGCGTTTCGACTACAAGGAACTCCCCGCCGAGCGCCTCAAGGACTATCAAGACCGCGGGTACAAGGAAGAAAACATCGAAAAGGAAATCCAGGAGACCGTCCTCCAGCAAATCCGGCGCCGTGTCGAGGAATTCGAAGCGAAAGAGCCTGTCATCCAGGCCTTGGGCAACAACCAGATTCAAATCCAGCTTCCCGGCGAAAAAGACACCGCCCGCGCCCGCGCCCTGATTACCAAAACCGCCCTCCTCAACTTCCATATCGTCTCCGGCAGCGATGAATCCGTGCCGGTCTTCACCAAGATAAAAGAGCGATTCCCGGATGAATTCATGCCCTTCATCAAGCGCCCGGTGCTCCAAGGCGAGCCCTTCACCCTTGCCGTCGAACATTACGATCGCGTCAAGCGCGTCTTGGACAAGGCCGTCGAGGCGGGCGTCATCCCCAAGGACAAGATAATCGCCTTCAGCCAGAAGCCCAAGCCCTACGAGAAGCAGGAATACAGCCTTTACTTGATTACCAAAGACCCCATCGCCACGGGCACCGGGCTCCGTTCCGCCGTCGCCATCCCCGACCAGAACAATCCCCCTTACTGGGAAATCCTCTTCACCATGAGCAATGCCGCCGGTGCGGCCTTTGGCGACGCCACCGAGAAAAATATCAACCGGCCCATGGCCATTGTCATTGACGGTGTCGTTATCTCCGCGCCCGTCATCCGCGACCGCATCACCACCCGCGGCTCCATTACCGGGCGCTTTGAAGGCCCTGAAGCCCGCGACCTCTCCATCGCCTTGAATTCCGGTTCCATGGTCGTGCCCGTCCATGAAGAGTTTACCCGCGTGGTGGGCGCCACGCTGGGGTCCGAGGCCACGAACCGCGGCGTCATTTCCGCGCTGGTGACCTTGGTGGTCGTTGGCGCGTTCATGGTGGTGTATTATATGTGGTCCGGCGTGGTCGCCATGCTCGGGCTCGTTTACTGCTTTGTCATGATCATCGGCCTGATGGCCTATTTCCAGATTACCCTGACCCTGCCGGGCATCGCGGGCCTCATCCTCACCATCGGCATGGCCGTGGACGCCAATATCCTCATCTACGAGCGTTTCCGCGAGGAATTGCGCATGGGCCATGCCTTGGCCTCGTGCGTCTCGTCCGGCTTCAAACGCGCCGCCACCACCATTCTTGACGCCAATATCACCACTCTCATTGCGGCGGTCGTGCTCATGCAGTTCGGCACCGGGCCCGTCCAGGGGTTCGCCATCACCCTCGCCATCGGTGTGGTCGCCACCATCTTCTTCTCTCTTGTCGTATGCCATGCCCTCTTCGATTTCATGCTCGAACACGGCATTTTGAAGAACCGCCTCAGAATGCTCCACCTTATTCCCGCCAACCCGGGCATCCCCTTCCTGGAAATACGCCGCTTCTGCTTCGCCTTCAGCATTGTCGCCCTCCTCACGGGAATCGCCTTTTTCCTGTATCGGGGAAGCGATGTCTATGGCGTTGACTTCACCCAGGGAACCAATATCAACCTTACCCTGAAGAACGACAAACCCGTCCCCGTCAACGATGTCCGCGTCGCCTTGGCGAACGAAGGATTCAAGAATCCCATTGTCCAGGAATCCGGGGAAGTGGCCGGGACCAATGAATTCATTATCCGCGTCAGCGATCTGAATCCCGATGCCCCCGTAAAACCCGCCGAAGCGCCCGCCAAGGACGCCGCGCCGGCCCCTGCGGACGCCGCTTCGGCCCCTGCAGACGCCGCGCCGGCATCGGAAGCAACCCCTGAAGCCCCGAAACCCGGTTCTTCGGAACAGGAAACAGCGGCGGATGCCCCGGCGCAACCCTTGGCGCACACCACCGTGGTGACGGTTGCCGAGCGCATGCAAAAGGCCTTGGCTTCCCTGACGGCTTCGGGAAAACCCTCCGATGTCGTGGTTCAAGACCAGCAGACCGTCGGACCCGCCGTGGGCGCGCAATTGCGCAAGGACGCGGTATGGGCCATCCTCATGTCCTTCTTCTTCATGATTGTCTACTTGACGTTCCGCTATGACATTAAATTCGCCGTCATGGGCGTGGTGGCCCTCTTCCACGATATTACCTTCACCGCCGGCATGCTTGCCCTGATTGGCCATAAAATTGACATGACCGTGGTCGCCGCCCTTCTGACCATCATCGGGTACTCCATCAACGACACCGTCGTGGTCTATGACCGTATCCGTGAAGAGCGCGCCCTGTTGCGGGGTAAAGGCTATACTTGGCTCCAGATTATGAACATCTCCATCAATGTGACGATGAGCCGGACCCTCCTCACCTCGGTGACGGTCCTCTTCAGTGTCGTGGTGCTCTACTTCCTCGGCGGGGATTCCCTCAAGGACTTCGCCCTGTCGCTGATCATCGGCGTGGGCATCGGAACCTACTCCTCCATCTTCGTGGCCAGCGCCCTCACCTATGAAGCCAGCAAACTTCAGGAATGGTATCAAGAACGGCGTTCCGCCAAGCGCGGCAGCACCGGCGGCGGCCTGGATACCCGCCGCAAAAAACAGGTTAAAAGCAAAAATGGCGCGGAAGCCAATGGCGCATCGGCATGAGCCTATTGCACCATTTCCGCACGGTTGATATAATTTAACATTCCAGGGTGGTGCGGGCTCCCGCGCCACCCCTCACGAAAACGCCTTAGCAGGGAGAACGAATATGTCCGGTCACTCAAAATGGAGCACCATCAAGCGCAAAAAAGGCGCCCTTGACGCCAAAAAAGGCAAAATTTTCTCCAGGCTGGCCAAGGAACTCACCGTCGCCGCGCGCCTGGGGGGAGGCGACGTTAGCGCCAATGCCAAGCTGCGCACCGTCCTCCTCGCGTGCAAAGCCGCCAATATGCCCAAAGAAAACATTGACCGCGCGATCAATAAGGGCACTGGCGATTTGCCGGGCGTAACATACGATGAAGTGCGCTATGAATGCTACGGCCCCGCCGGCGTCGCCATCGTTATTGATGTCCTCACCGACAATGTCCGCCGCACCGTGGCCGAAATTCGCCATCTGGTCACCAAGTTCGGCGGCACCATGGCCGAAACCAACGCCGTTATGTGGAATTTCGACCGGCGCGGCCTCATTGGGCTTCCCAAAGAAGGCATCAGCGAGGAAGACGTTTTTGAGAAGGCCATTGAAGCCGGCGCCGACGATGTGGATACCTCCGGCGACCGCTATGAAGTCTATACCGCCCCGGCCCAGCTTCACGCCGTCGCGGAGGCCATCGAAAAAATGGGCCTGCATCCCGAAGAGGTCAAACTGACCCTGGTGCCGAAGACCACCGTTTCCGTTGATGAGAAAGCCGCGTCCACCCTGCTGAAGATCATGGAAGCCCTCGAAGAACACGACGACGTCCAAGACGTCAACAACAACGCGGACATTTCCGACGAGGTCATGGCGGCGGCCATGGGCGAATAAATGCGCGTGCTGGGATTCGATCCCGGTACCGCCACCACCGGCTACGGCGTGGTGGACGCCCGGGGAAGCAGGCTGCGCCACGTCGCCCATGGCGTGATTTCCACCCCGGCGCACCAGCATTTCGCGGAACGGCTCAACACCATCTACCAGGAAGCGGTCCGGCTCATCGAAACCTACCAGCCGGCGGCCGTCGCCATTGAACGCCTCTACTTTAAGCAAAACGTCACCACCGGCATCACCGTCGCGCAGGCGCGCGGCGTTATCGCCTTGGCCGCCGTGCAAGCCGGAAAACCTATTGGCGAATTCAGCCCCACCGAAACCAAAACCGCCATCACCGGCTACGGCAAAGCCGATAAACGCCAAATGCAGGAAATGATCCGCCTTTTGCTCAACCTGGAAGCCCCGCCCCGCCCCGATGACGCCGCCGACGCCCTCGCCCTCGCCATCTGCCAAGCCCACCATGGCCGGTGAAAGCCCCCCATGGCCTTTTTTTGTCCGGAACCCCCGCTACTTTTTCCTGGAAACGGGACGGGCTGGCGGCTCCGGCATTTCCCCGGGCTTCTTCAGGCTCCGCAAAAAGAAAAACAACCATATCCCCAACAAGAGCATGATAATCGCAAAGACCTGCTGATTCGACAGGAAGCCCAGCCCAAGCGCCGTGGGATTATTATCATCCCGGAACATTTCCACGGTGAACCGCTTTATCCCGTACAGCACCAAATACACCGGCATCGTGAATCCTGTAAACGGATGCCACTTCGCCCGCAACAGCAACAATACGATGCAAATCGAAAACAACAGCAGCGCGCTGTAAAGCTGGGTTGGATGTACCGGATGCGACCAGCCGTCCGGCAGGGGGGCCAATCCCATTTGCGACTGAAACACCGGACGTCCCGGAGGGAAGCGCACCGCCCACGGAAGCGTTTCCGCCACCCGGCCATAACAGCATCCATTCAAGAAACAGCCTATCCGCCCAAAGCCTTGCGCCAGCGCCAGCGAGGGAATGGCCGAGTCCACCACGGACCAAAAGGGAATCCCGCGTCTCTTCATCCCAAAATACGCGTATGCAAACGTGACCGGAATCGCCCCTTGAAACACCAGCCCCCCCTGCCACACCGCGAACCATTCCCACGGCCGCGACCACGAGAACTCCTGCGGATACATCAATATGTAGAGAATCCGCGTTCCCGCAATTCCCAGCACCAGCGCCATAAACCCCATCTCACTGACAAATTTCGGGTCCAGCCCCATCTTCTTTACATCCCGCTGCACCATGAATATCGCCGCCAAAAAACCTATGGCGATCATCAGTCCGTAGGAATGAAGCGTTACCGGCCCAATTTCAAGTATTGTCGGATGCATATCGGAAGGACTGCCCTGTTATCCCGCCTTGCGAACCCGCGGGACTCTTTTCCGGCCAACCACCGGGCCAAACATGCCCCGGGCGCCGCTAAATCAACTCAATACACTTGTACTTCGTTGCGGTGTTCTTTCTCGAACTCTGATTGACACTTGATACAATAGCGCGCGCTCGGAAATACTTCAAGCCGCTTCTTCAAAATCGGCTGCTCGCACCGCTCGCATATGCCGTATTCCCCCGATTCTATCCGGCGCAAGGCCTCGTCTATATTCCGAAGCCACTCCGATTCCCCGCTCGCGATATTCAACGCCGTCTCCAACTCGAAATTATCCGTTCCCGTCTCCGCATAACTCGCCAGATCGCCGTCTTTGTCCCGGCCCGCTTCACTCCGGCTCGCTTCCTCGATATTCCGGATGCTCCCCGTCAAGCGGGTCCGTTCATCCAGCAACAACTTCTCAAATTTCTTCAACTCTGCTTTTGTCATACTTCCTTCAGACTTTACAGTTGCATTCCGCACTATCTTTTCCACGGTTTTCGGTGCCGCCACAGAAGACGCCTTGGCAGGCGGTCTTGAAGCAGGCTTCGGGGGCGCCGCGGGCTTCCGCTTCACCACCGCCGCCGCTTTCCGCTTTTCCACGGCTTTCTTCACAACCTTCTTCACCACCTTTTTCACGCGCGCCGGTTTTGCCGCCTTAACACTCTTCTTTACAGTCTTTTTCTTCATGGCCCAAACTCCATGTTTACGGGCCTCGCCCCATCCATTTATGCCATACCTCCCTGGCCGATCTTGTCGCCGCCAGGATAAGGCGCGATAAATTAGCACAGTCGCGCCAAAATGTCAAGGCAGTTTGTGGCTGTTTTTTCGGTTTAAGCAGAATGCGCAGTGTCGTGCTTCGCGACACTTCAGTTTCAACGCACATACCTCCCAGTTCCGAGCGCACCTGTTATCCGGCAAAGCAGGAAAACGAATGGGCAGAAACAACCCTCACGACGATCCAAAACGTTCCTTGAGTGCCGCCAATTGATCCGCCAACAGCGTATTTTGCAGACGGTCGCCATCACCGGAACGCACCGTTGTCAGGGGCTGCCCAGGACGCGGCGGCCCTTTCCGATCCCGCTTGTCGTCATGGCGTGGTGGCCGTGATTCCCGGCGATCCCCGGCCGGTCTGGCTCCGCTGGGAACTCTGCGTTCCGGGCGCTCCGGGCGTTCGCGCCGATCCCCGCGTTCCGGACGCGGCGGACGTTCCCCGCGCTCGTCTCCTGAACCTTCCCTGCGCCGTCCTTCCGCCCGGTGACGGTCTCCCGCCGGTTCCCGGCGGGGCCGTGCCTCCGGGGAAGCCGTTTCGCCTTCTCCCTGTTCCGGACGCGGCCGGGGCGCCGCTTGCGGCCGGCGCGGTTGAGACAACATTGCCTTGCGCGAGAGCGAGATGCGCCGCGAATCCTTGTCCACCTTGATCACTTTTACCCGGACCACATCTCCGCTCTTGATATATTCCCGCGGATTCCGGATAAAGCGGTTCGCGAGTTCCGACAGGTGAATCAGGCCGTCCTGCCGAATCCCGATATCCACGAAGGCGCCAAAATCCGTCACATGCGTCACCACCCCCTCCATTTCCATCCCTTCCTCGAGGTCCTGAATGTCATACACCCCGTCAATGTGCTTCGGCGCAAAAAACGGCAACCGCGGATCACACGGGCTTCCCATCAATTCGGCCCGGATATCCTCCAAGGCCAGCGGCCCTATCGTCTCTGTTGCATAGTCCGTCATGTCGAGTTTGGAAACCAACTCGCGATTGCCCAATAACGAGGCCGTCGGCACCCCAAGCTTCTCCGCCATTTTCTCCACACACGGGTAGGCTTCCGGATGTATCCGGGTCCTGTCCAGGCACTGCTCGCCGTCCGTTATCCGCAAAAACGCCGCGCATTGCTCATAGGTCTTCTCCCCGATCCCGGACACTTCCATCAATTGCGCCCGGTTGTGGAATCCGCCGTTCTTGCTCCGGAATTCCACGATGTTTTGCGCGGTCCCCATTTGGAGCCCGCTGATATACCTTAGCACGTCCGCCGGGGCTGTGTTGATGTCCGCGCCGATAAAATTCACGCACGAGAGCACCGTTTTGTACAACGCCTCGCGCAACACCCGCTGGTTCACGTCAAATTGATGCTGGCCCGAGGCGATGTTGCGCGGCTCAAGCCGCACCAACTCCGCCAGCGGGTCCTGCACGCGCCGCGCCAGCGACACCGCCCCGCGCATCGTGATGTCCATCTCGGGAAACTCGTCTTGAGCCAGCTTGGAGGTGGCGTAGGCCGCACCGGACGGATGCGTGACAAACACCATAAACGGGGCTTTGCCCGGCAGCTTTTTCAACGCCGCGCCGATGAACCGCGCCGCGTCGCGGGTTCCCGCGCCACTGGCAATCGCAATGCCCCGGATATCATGCTTGACCACCAAGTCCACCACCAACTGCACGGCCGCTTCCCGTTCGGATTCCGCCTCCGTGAGGATCACCGTCGCCGATTCCAAATACTTCCCTTGCGCGTCCACCAGCGCCATCTTGATGCCTGTGCGCGGCCCGGGATCCACCCCCATCACCGGAATCGGTCCGGCTGCGGGCGACATCAGCATGTGCCCGAGATTTTCACGAAGCGTCTTCACAATCTCTTCATCGGCCCGCGCCCGCAATATCCCGATTACTTCATTCTCTATCGCCGGACGCAGCAACCGTTTATAGGCATCCTCGACCGCCGCGCGCAGGAACGGTTCAAACAACGACCCCGCCTCCTTGAGATACCCTTCCAGCAGCGAGGCGATCATGGCTTCATCCCGGATGACCAGGTCCATCCGCAACGCGCCCATGCGCGCCCCGCGCAAAAGCGTCAATAATTTGGCCGGCGGGATGCTCTTCACCGGTTCGGAGAATTGATAGAACGCTTCAAAGCGTGTCTTCTGTTCATGCGCGTTGTTCGTCGCCGACGATTGGATGATGCCCTCTTCCAACATGTGCCGCCGCACCGCCGCGCGCGCGGAGGCATCGGTGGCCATCCGCTCCGCCAGAATATTTTGCGCCCCCAGCAGCGCTTCCTCCGGCGAACTGATCGCTTTTTCGGAGTTCACGAAAGACTGTGCGAACTCCTCGATGGGGACGCCCAGCGGCATTTGCGACCATAAAAACGCCGCCAGCGGCTCCAGCCCCTGGTCCACCGCGATGCTCGCCTTGCTGCGCCGTTGCTTTTTGTAGGGCAGGTAAAGATCTTCCAACTCCAGCTGATCGTAACAATTTTCCAGGCGCGCGCGGAGTTCGTCCGTCAGCTTGTCCTGTTTCGCGATATTGTCAATCGCCGCGTTGCGCCGGTTGCTTAACGCCGTGAAATACGCATTGCGTTCCTCGATGCGCTCCACCACCGCCTCGTCCAAGCCGCCCGTTAAATCCTTGCGGTAATGGGCGATAAACGGCGTGGTGGCCCCCTTGTCCAGCAATTGTATGGCCGCCGCCGCCTGTTCCGGCCGCACGGACACTTCGGCGGCGATACGCTCCACGAACTTCTGTTCGATCATGTTCTACTCCAAGTTCACACAAAACCGGTTGGCAGGATATTCGGGAAGTCTAGCAAAACTCCGCTTTCCGCTCAACGTGGATACCGGAATTTCCTGCCCGTCCCGCGCCTGGGGGCGGGAGGCTGGGTGCAACCCATCCAAGAAGGCCCTATTCTACCAAGGTTCACAGAGACACCTCAAAAGATACATCCTGCGCCGTATTTTCAAAACTCAAGCGCAACAGGGAATGCTCCGCGTCCCATGTCTGTTCAGACGCGATTTGAGGCGCTGAGGTTACACGTTTCGGTGCGTTCGGCAACACCGCGCACACCCGCGCGGTGGTTCCTTTCGGGCCGCGTGTCACAAAATACAGGCCCTTTTCCGTGACACGTTCTTCTTTCACCCGCGCCGCCGCCGCCGCCACCTTCGCGCGCATTCCCTGCCTTCCAGGCCAGTCAAGATCATACAAAAGACACCGCTCGTTCACGTTCAATACACGTTTTGTGACATACGGCAACTGCGCATCGAACAGGTCAATGTACCGCCCCTCTATGGTCAAGGGCGTGTCCGCCACCGATTCATCCAGCACCGACGCCACCACATACGGACCCCGCTGAAGTTTCAGGTAGTTTTGTGTCCGCAACGGCTTCCCCAGCCGCTCACACAGCTGCCCTGCCAGTTCCACTACTTTCTCCCCGCCATAGCCATGGCGCGCCAGTTGTCGCGGCTTTTCCGAAAACACCCGCACATACCCCTTGCCCACGGCTTCCGCTTCACTATACGCCGCAGGTGTGATGCCCAGGCGCGCAAACAAATCCGCCTGCGGCGTGAAGGAAGTCTGCCCCTGGTTGTTCCACCATTCCCTGACCCTGTTGTAGGGATCGCTGTCGTCCCCAACATAAATCAAGCCTCCGCCCTCCTTGACCCATTCCGCCAACGCCTCATGATACTCCGGTTTCAGTGGCTTCTGGCCCTCATAGGTAAGCAAGAGCACATTGAAGGGCGCGAGCACCCGCGCGTTCGTTATGGTTTCCAGTTGTACGATCTCCGCTGGAATCCCGTGCTTCACCAACGGCATCGCCAGCCCAAAGAAAGACCCCAGCGCCGCATCGCTGGGCGTCGGGGCCGCCCGCTGGAACATCAGCGTGTCCGACACCACCACCCCGATGCCCCGTGTTCCCGTCTCATACTTCACCTCCGCTTGGTGCATGTCATTGAGCGCATTGATTACCGTCAGCAATTGCGTTGCGTACTCGGAAGGAATGCCTTCCCGGTCCTTCGATACGGAATCCAGGTCCACCTTCGGATAGGTCCCCTGGAATATCCGGTCCGGCCACGGCATCACCTCATACCGGCACACTTCCGGCCACATCAGCGACGCGATCACCGTGCATTCGTAATTCTTCTTGTAATCGTTCCAACTCCGGTTCGGATTGTCCTCCACGGGATCCGCCAGAAACCACACCTTGCGCCCCGTCGGGCGCACCATCCCCAGCATTTGGCCATACTCCAGGTACGCCGTTTCAAACGTGCGCTCCTTCGCCACCCCCTTGTAGGCATTCTGCGAACGCGCCGTCCCGGTCCACACCTGCGCGATATACCCGTCCGCTTCCGGCAATTCCATCAAGTGCGACTCCGGACTCACAATGCGCCACTGCGCGTAATTGATCAGGCTGTGGGTGGGCACATGGCACTCTATCGTCCGTCCTTGTGCCTTGGCGCGTTCCTTGGCATGCTTGAACACTTCCCGCAGCGCCTTGAAATACAGTTCATACTTCAGCTTGCTTGCCCGGTACTGCGCGTCCGGACTCGAATCCGGCGCCTGCCAAGGCTCCCCGTAGAACCGTTCCCATTCCTTCTTGAAGGCCTCGCTCCAGCCCGTCTCCGCCCAATATTCCGGCTCCTCCAGATAAATCGCCTGAACCCCATAATCCACCACCGGCTCGATCCGGCGCTTGATATACTCGATATACGCATCCGTCGGAACGTTATACCCCACCGTCGTGCTGTTTCCATGCATGTACAGCCGGCCCGTTTTGGTCGTTTGCACCTCTTCCTTCTTAAACACCCCGTCCACCATGTAATAATCATCGTACCCGCCCCACGCTATCCCCGACATCATGCTGATCGTGTACCCATGTGCCCGCCAGCCGTCCGCCACCCCCGCGAAACCCGGCCCCGACGCATACACCATCGCCACATCCGAACCAATATCCAATTCGGGGCTATAGCCTGCCGCCGACTGAAACGCCGTATAATCCCGCGCCGGTTCTCCTCCCGCCATCACCACCGCCATGATCACGCCCAATACAATACTTGGTCCACACATGAATCCATCCCTTCTCTCTTTGCGGCCGCGCATAACGATTTCAAACCATTCTAGCAAAGCCTGCCCCGCCAAAGGTAAATTGCCCATTTTCGCCAATACACCTTTGGTTCCATTCGCTGTATTTAGCCGGGAGATGTCCCAAAGGTTCATGTTGTCCTTGCCTGTCCATGCCCCTCGCCTTACCCGGCATCTTTGTCCTATACGTCCTGTTATGTCCTT
>CAYXPO010000035.1:842-15511 GCA_964466925.1 uncultured Nitrospirales bacterium | reverse complement strand
CCGGCGTCTCGGCCCAGGTAGTGAACGATCACCACGCCTCGCTCACCCTCGACACGGCAGGCTCGGTCACCTTGTACCCCGCCGATATAGACAACAACAGCAATGTGGGCTGCTCGAACACGCCCACCTTGAAGGTCAGTAAAGATGGCGTGAACTTCTTTGATACGCTCACCTTCGGCTGCACGGACGACTACCGCCGGGTGGGGGGAACCCATACCGTCACCTTGAAGGTGTATCTCGCCTCCAATCCGGGCGATTTCGCCACGTGCGAGGCCCAAGTCAGGATCGAGGATGTCACCGCGCCCATCGCAGTGTGCAAGGACCTCACCTCGACGCCCTTCCATTTGGGTGCGGATGGAACCTACACCCTTACCCAGGCGAATATGAACGCCTTGGGCGCGGGAAGTTCGGATGCCTGCGGCATCACCATTGATGTGACCCCCGACACCTTCACCTGTGCAAACCTCGGGAACAACACGGTGACGGTCATGGTCACGGACGGCAGCGGGCTGTCCGCCACCTGTAACAGCGCCACCTTGCGCATTGTGGACACGATTGCCCCGGTCGCCGTGGGCAAGGACATCACGGTGTACTTGGGCGCCGGCGGGACGGCGAGCATCACCGGCGCGGACCTCGACAACGGCAGCACGGACAACACGGATGATACCTGCCCGCTCACCCTGACGGCCAGCCCGAACATTTTCACGTGCGCCAACAGGGGCGCCAATACCGTTTCCCTGACGGTGGAAGATGCGGCGGTCAACATTGACTCCACGGACGTAACGGTGACGGTTGTGGACAATGATCCGCCCGTGGACTAGTGCAAACCGGGGGTATTGCAGGTGCCGTTGAACAGCATGGGCCAGGCAACGATCAGTGCGGCCAGTGTTGACAATGGCAGCACGGACAATTGCGCGGTTCAGACGCGAACCGTCTCCCCCAGCACGGTTAATTGCGCCAGCATCGGCGTGGTGACGCAAGTAACCCTGACCGTCACGGACTCGAGTGGCAACACCGATACGTGCACGCGCCCGGTGAACGTGTATGAAACCACCCCGCCCACCGCGGTCTGCACGCCCATCACCATTGACATCCTGGGTGGTACCCACACGCTGACCGCGGCGGAAATAGACGCCATCAGCGTGGGCAGCAGCGACAACTGCGCCATCCGCTCCAAGGTGGTGACCCCGGACACGTTTGACTGCGATGACTTGGGGGTGCCGCAACCGGTCACCCTGACCGTAACGGATACCAGCACCCCGCCCAATACGGCGACCTGCAACACCACGCTGACGATCACGTCGTCGGTCATGGGCGTGAACGATCCGGCGCCCACCCCGCAGGAAAAATACGTGGGGGATGCCGCCACCTTCAGCACCCGGGCCTGCGGCGGCACCGGTGTCTATACCTTCCGCTGGTACTTCATCCCCGCCGGCGAGATCACCTATCTCCCCTTGACGGATGGAGAACCTCACCCCGCCGATGCTTCCACCACCGTTAGCATCACCAACGCGGGCGCCACGACCACGTTGAGCATGACTAATCTGCAGCGGGCCACCGAAGGGCAATACCAAGTTACCGTGAACAGCGGCGGCATTGACGCGGTTTGCCTGAACAATGGTGTCTTGTACGTCCATTCCCCGGTGACCGTGTCGGCGCCGTCCGAAGCGGCTCCCGGTCCATTGCTGGACATGCACGGCAACACCAATGACGACTTCAAGATGCGCGTGGTGGCCGAAAACGGATTCGGTCCCTACAACTACCTGTGGTACAAGGACCTCACCCTCAACGGAACCTATGACGCCGGGGAAGAACTGGCCAATGGCGGGCCGTTCAGCGGCGTGACGACGGACACCCTGACCATCAATCCGTTGGCGGTGGGTAATGCGGGCTTCTATGGCTGCATTGTGACCGACAAATACAACCCGCATCCCACGAATCCCGCCAACACTCGGGTGGTGGGTGCGGTCTCCGAACTGACGGTGACCGACCGCTTGTCCGTCGCCGGGCCGGTGCCCGCTGTGGCGCATCTCCTCGAAGGCAGGGAAGTTACCTTTACCGTGACGCCGTCCGGCGGCGCGGGAACCTACTCCTTTGTATGGATGCGCAATGGCGAAGAGCTGTTCAATGGCGCCCGGCCGTCCGGAATGGTGGTCGCGGATGTGGATACGGCGGCACTCCACTTGACGAATGTGCAATTGGAGGAAACCGGTATCTTCACCTGCCGGGTGGACGATGCCTCCCCCGATCCCGCCGTCACTTCCAGCAACGGGGAGTTGTTCGTCCATCCGAAGCTGGCCATTGAAACACCGCCGCAGAACCTGACCGCCAACGAAGGTGACACCGCGGAATTCCATGTCACCCTGGTGCCGAATTCCGGTTTGCCGGAATATATGTACCAGTGGCAATGGTTCAAACCCGGTGCCAGATGGCAGGATTTGGCGGACGGCCCGCATGTGGCTGATCCGGGCACTGGACTCCCCGGCTCCGCGTCGGAAGTCTGGGGCGCCACTTCTCCCGACCTCTTCATCTGGCTGAGCGATACCGGCATCAATTGCGAAGGGCTCTACCGGGTGCGTGTCCGGGACAACAGTGAAGTGGATCCATTCGATGAAGCATACTCGGACGCACCGCCGTTTGCCGCGGCCGTATTGACCGTGACAAACTTCATGAATGTCTCGGTGATTCCGCTGAAGACGCGCGCCTATATCGGCATAGATCCCGTCGTTCTCACCGCCGTGGTGGCAAACGGGCGCCCGCCTTATACCTTCCGCTGGTTCCAGAATGACCAGGAACTTGCCGGCCAGTACAATTCGTTGCTGAACCGCGGGTTCGCCGATCCTTCCGATGCCGGCCTGTTCACGGTGGAAGCCTCGGATAGCAGCGGCGGACTGAATCCGCCCATGCTGTCGCCGGTGCCCGCCGAAGTCCGGGTGGCGAAGGAACTGTCCGTTTCGGACCCGGCGGACGTTTGGGCCTATGCCGGCGCTTCCGCCACCTTCCATGCCGAAGCGAAGGACGGCTTCCCGCCCTACTACCACGATTGGCGCGAAGGCATGCTCAGTTTGGGCGCCCCGAACAGCCAAGACCTCGTGTTGAACAGTGTATCCCCCGCGGACAACGGCCGAATGTTCCACATCATTGTGAGTGACACCGGCTCGACGATCAGCGGTGCGCAATCCGTCGAATCGAATGAAGCCACGCTCCGTGTGGGCACGAAGCTGGAATTCGACAGCCCCGTGCAGGACTTCTCCGCCTACAACGATGAAGCGGCCTTCAAGCTGGATACCCATATCAAGGATGGGACCGGCTTCGGCCTGAAATTCTGGGAATGGAAACGCAACCTTGCCGGAGACCCCGCGCAGCAAGTCTTGGTGCACAGCACGAACTTCAGCTCGAACACCCTCTCCCTGACGGTGGATCCCGCCAGCGGCAATGGTAAATTCGAGTATGCCGCATGCGTCACCGACTTGGTCAAGGAAACCTGCACGGAACCGCCCGCCAAGGTCGTGATTGCCAAGCATGTCAGCTTCAAGACCCCGCTGGCCAACACCACCACCCCGCCCGGACAGCCGGTCGAACTCTCCGTCGAGGTGGATGGTGGCATCGAACCCATTACCTATGAATGGTCCTTCAGCAAGACCGGCGCGAAAGCGTGGGAGCCGTTGCCGGAAACCACCGATACATTAGCCATCGCGAACCCCGGCGAGGACAATGAAGGCACCTACCGCGTGGTGGTCACGGAAAGCCCGAGTACCCGCGGCGTGGTGGGTCCGCCCATTATGTCTGAAGCCACCCTCAAACTCTCGGGTGCCGTTCCGCTGGCTGCCCCGTTCGGATTGGTGTTGCTCACCGCGATAACCTCTCTGGCCGGAGCCACCGTGCTGCGCCGGAGAAAATAACCCCGAATCCCTACCCCAACGTTAGCGCCGGCCGCCGGCCCTCCCCAGGGCCGGCGGCCTTCTTAAAGAAGACGGAATGTGGCTAAGAAGCTGCAATGGACTGAATGGACAGAATGGACAGAGTGGACAGAGTGGACAGAGTGGACAGAGTGGACAGAGTGGACAGAGTGGACTCCTGCCCGCGCCTTTGTTTCTTAGCACTCAGTCTTTTTTTGAACTTTGCAGTTTTTCCGCGGTGGCGATGGACCCGATATACTTGTCAACGCCAATGACGTAGTCCAGAATGGGGTTTGTCTTCCCGGTCTGTTTGCAGCGCTTGGCAATCCAGCCGTTCATGCGCCCGCGCAGCATCTCCACCACCTCCGGCTGGGTCTCCGCGAGATTATGGGCTTCTTCCGGGTCCTCAATGAGATTGTAGAGTTCCACGGGAGGTTTCCCGTGAAAATCGGGTTCCAAGGCGTCCCAGAACTTGTAGATCGGCGTGCGCCAGCCGTGTTTCCGCTGCCACGTGCATTCCGTAATGTAAAATTCCGACCGGGGGCTTTCGGTTGGCTTGGTAAAATAGGGTTTTAAGGAAACCCCGTCAAACTTCACCCCGTGGGCGAGCTTTGTCAGGCCGCAGACATCCAACACCGTGGGAATGAGGTCTTCATGCAAGGAGTAGGCATTGATTCGCTGTCCTGACGGCACCTTGCCGGGCCAGTAATAAATCAGCGGCACCACCAGCGTGCATTCATAGAGGCCGTGGTGGTCAAACCAGATTTCATGGTCGTACAGGGTTTCCCCGTGGTCCCCTGTGATAACGATCAGCGTGTCGTCCATGCAGCCCAATTCTTCGAGCCGGGTGATAATCCGCTGGCAGCAGGCGTCCATATAGGCCAACTCGCCATCGTATTGCGCGATCACATACTCCTTGTCGCGCAGCCCCGGCGGCATCCACGACTTGTGGAAATCCCGGAACGGCTTGAAATCGAACACCGGCTTCATGGTGTACGGAAGTCTCTTGTCGCAGGGGTCCTTGGAATAGAACAACGTGTCGTAGGGGGCGGGGGGGAGGTAGGGGGAGTGGGGGTCCATGTGCCGCAGGAACAGCAGCCATGGCTTGCCCGATTGGTGCAGACGGTCCAGTTCCGGCAGAGTGACCGCGTTCAGGTTCTCCGCTTTGCGTGCCGGACGGTCTTCCCACGAAGGCCAGCCCGGAAAGTTCAGATAACGGTCGAAGCCCCGGTAGAACCCCTTGTCGAAACCCACCACCGTGCTCTTGTATCCCGCGCGCCGCAGAATTTCCGGCAGCGTGGGCTGTTTGCGGTCCAGCGGCCCTTTGGGCCCCAGCGACACCATCTGGTGGCTGATCACGTCCTGCCCCGTGAGCATGCTCGTATACGCCGGCGTGGTGGGGATATAGGCGCTGAAGGCATTTTCCACCAGCGTCCCCTTCGCGGCCAGACGGTCAAAATAGGGCGTGGTGAGCCGGGAATACCCGTAGCAACTCATGTGGTCCCGGCGGATGCTGTCTATCGCGAAGATCAGGATATTGGGAGGACGTTTCGGCATGCGCGTTCCTTTCTTCCGTTTCCCCGAGGGCGCGGGTTTTCACAGATTCCAGAATACTTCTGGCATAAGACGGGTATGAATGGCTGAATGAAGCGAGTAACCGCGCCATACTGCTTCCCAAAATCTGTGAAAACCGGCGTCCTCGGGGCGCTCTTCCTTATCGTGCGCCGCACGACTTCAAACATGCGTGCAAATAACCATAACTCTCCGCCGCGATGATGGCGCACCGGCTCAGCGGGTAATCGCCCGCGCCAATGACTTCCAGATTCATCGGGCCGTCATAACCGGCGTCAGACAGTACGTTACAATACCCCATCAAGTCAATTTCGCCGCGCCCGCACGCCTGAAACTCCGGTGCACCGGGACTCGGCCCCGGCCCCCGGCAATCCCGGATATGCACATGCTTCACGCGCGCGACGACCTTCGCGAGGGCCTCTTTCGGCACTTCCCCGGCCCGGTGGATGTGGCTGGGGTCCATGTCAATCCCGAAGGCGGGCGAAGTGATTTGCGCCATGGCTTGCAGGGTGGAGGGGGTGTTCCAGATGGCGGCGCCCACGTGCGCTTTCACGCATAGTGTCACCCCGAAAGGTTCCGCCATTTCCGACAATCTCGCCAGCAGGTCTATGCTTTTCTTGAGATCATCCTCATGATTCATTTGGCCGCCGGGGCCGACATTCACCACCGGGATGCCGATTTCCGCGCCCGCTTCGAAGGCCCGCAGGAGGCGGTCTTCTTCCAGGGATGCCGCTTCCATCGCCGTCAGGGGCAACTGGAGGTCCTCCACGATGGCTTTAATGTCCGCGGCGTCCTGTTTCCAGGTGTCCAGGCAAAGGTGCTCGCACATGCCCCGGATCGCGGAAATCTCGGCCACGTCATAGCCCGCCCATTTGATGTGTTCCATGGCCGTGCGGAAGGTATGCCCGCCGAAAAGCACCGTGTTGACGCCCAGCTTAATCATGCATCGCCTCATTCGTATTTCACGTTCACAACGCACCGCTTTTCCCAGGATTCGATGCACGATTCGATGATGCATTGGGCGCGCAGGGCGTCCTCGCCCGAACCGTCAATCTGGTCCGGCGGGAGCTTGGCCGCGTTTTGCTCGACCCAAACATGGATGCGGTCCTGGAAGGTCTCGCCGAAATTCGTCATGCCGCCCAAATGATGATAATGTTCCTTTTCCGTGCCGTTCCGGGAACAGTACCAGAGTTCCTCGCAGGCTTCCTCGATGAGAAACCGCCCCAGGCTTCCCGTGACCTCGCAGCGTTCCAGTCCAAAGCCGCCGCCCGCGTCATAACTTCCGGTCAGATGGCCCAGCACGCCATTCTCGAAGTGCAGGTTGGCCTGGAGGTTCGACCAGCAGTTCCGCACCTGCCCGTCACGGGTCTCGCCGTGCAGGAAAAGGCAATGCACGCTTACCACGTCCCCGCAGAAATACCGCATGACGTCAATGGAGTGGGGGTGCAGCGCGCGGACGTGGAAGTGCGGCGCGGTTTCATTCGGATTGTCAATCCACATCGTCATGTTGATGATATGGAGCCGCCCCAGGCGGTTTTCGTTGATCCATTGTTTGGCGCGGCGCGCGGCCGGGGTGAACCGGTGATTCAGATCAATGGCGTAGCGCAGATTCTTCTTGCGCGCCAAGGCCACCATTTCCCGGGCTTTCGGCACTTCATTCGAGATCGGCTTCTCGCCCAATACCGGGATGCCCGCCTCCAGCAGTTCCATCGTGGGCGCATAATGGTCTCCGCCGTTTTCCTTGCCCGCCGTGCACATGCTCGCGCAATCAATGGGGATACCCGCCTGCAGCATATCCCGCACGCTGTAAAACGCGGGCGCGCCATACGCTTCCGCCGCCGCGTCCGCCCGCTCCTTGAGGATGTCGCACACCGCCACGATTTTCGCCAGCGGCTCCTTCTGATAGCAACGGGCATGCACATTCCCAATGCCGCCCATGCCCACAATCGCAACATTCAGCGCCATAATGGTCTCCCAGCCCAACTACGAACACCCAAACACACAGACGCCAATTCAAGCACGTTTTCCCGCAAAAATCAAATGACCCCGCCAGGATCTCCATGCGGCAGTATATAGCCTTTCCCTGTCCGTGCTTGCCGGTGTGGGTCCGTGCGTGTCCGTGTTTTTCCATGCCAACCGGATTTGCCGCTATCCTGTCATGTCCGTGAACGCCTCTGTTTCACCCTGCAGGTGCTTTAACAATGAGCAATTCTGGCACGACGGATTGGATTCGCACCAGTCCTGGTGCACTTGCAGCAGGCCTTGCTGCAACTGAAAGGTGAGTTTGACGGAATGTTTCTCCCCGAAAAAGCGCGGGATCATGGCGCGGAGGATGTGGTTTTCCTGTTCGGGGGGCAACGCGGTGAAAAAACGATACACGTTTTCTTCCTGTTCCCGGTTGTGTTCACGCCGCGCGAGGGCGAGCCCGGCGGGAACGAATACATTCCCGATAATTGCGCGAATTCGCGCGGGGCCGATGGGGGAACAGGGTTTCGGGAGCCGCTTCCCGGTCCATGTGCAGTGTTCGGCCCAGAATCCCATGGGCGGCGGGCTGAGTGCTTCAAAAGCCTTCCGGCGGTGCAAAGGCGGCAGTTCCTGGCGCCAGATGGATTGTATTGTTTCCGTTAACCCTTCTCGTGCGGTGCGCGCCACGAAGAGCGCGGCCCCTGCCAGGCGCCGCTCAGGGAAATTGACGGGCCGCAGGCCGGCGCGCCGCCAAGACAACGACAGGCTTTTCAGTCCGTCCAGCCGGTTTTGGCGCAGCAAATTGACCCGCAGGAAATGATTCACCGGTTCAGGCAAAGATTCGGGCATCAATCCCGCCAGTTGCAGAAAGGCCGCTTCGAGTAACAACGGGTCCTGTTGGGCCAGTTGCCGCGCGCGGTCATAGGGCAGGTGTCTTGCGATGGCGCGAAAGTGGTGCTTGAAATGACTGAACCCGCACGCATACAGGAAGGCCTCATAGAGGGTTTGGTTGGGTCCGGCTTGGTCCATGCGTTCGCGCAACGCCCGCGCCTTGTTCAACATCCGCCATTCCCCCGCCAGATGGAGGACCGCGCGCAACGGCCCCCCACCGGACGGCATTATCGCGGCGCAGCGCCCGGGAACCGCCGTGCCGCCATACGCGCGGTTATCGAGGAGCATTTGGTCGGCGAGATGGTGCAAATCACCGGGAAGATACCGGCGCAGGAGCAGCGAGGCGATGGGCCGGCCTTTCGAGGTTTGAATGGGATGGCGCGGCGGGTCGTGCTCCAGCACCACATGCAAAATGACATCGTCGTACCGGGGGTCCTGATGATGCCCGTGTACGCGCCACCCTTCATGTTCCAGATGCACTTCCACGTCCCCCGTGCGCAGGATGCCGCCGAAATCAATTTGCGCCCCTTTGAAGTCCGGGCCTTCCTGGTGGTTCCACCATCCCGGTGAAATAATCCGGATGGGCTTCCCGGCGTCGGTTGTCAGGGCCGTCTCGGAAAACCGCTGATCATGCCAAATGCACTGGAACATTTGCTCGGAAATGACAGCGCCGTCTTCACGCGCGCCCGCGTGAAGCATGCGGAATTGCACATATCCATCGGAAAACATGTCCGCCCATCCCTCTATTGACCGTCAACGCACGACCATCAACACACCATAGAGTTCGTTTATGACTATAACAATTGAAACCCGGAAACAAAAGTTTCCAGCACCCACCCGTATTGCTTCATGCCTCACCCTGCGCTCTGGCGGGTCCGCAACATGAAACAAACCGCCCCCAGTTTTTGGTTTCATGAACTGGGGGCGCGTAGTGGAGAGCCTACAAGATTTATTTGCCGTGTTTGGCGAGGTAATCGGCGACGCCGGTGGCGCTGGGCTTCATGGCTTCGTCGCCTTTGCGCCAGTTGGCGGGGCAAACTTCTCCGTGTTTTTCGACATGCTGGAGGGCGTCGAGCAGGCGAATCACCTCGTCCACACTGCGGCCCAGAGGCAGGTCGTTAATCAATGCATGCCGCACAATGCCTTCCTTGTCGATCAGAAACAGGCCGCGCAGGGCGATGGCGTCATTGAAGAGCACGCCGTATTCGCGCGCAATGTTCTTGGTCAGGTCGGCCACCAGCGGGTATTGGATATTGCCGATGCCGCCCTTTTCCACCGGGGTGTTTTTCCACGCCCAATGGGTGAAATGGGAATCCACCGATACGCCCACTACTTCGCAGCCGCGGCTTTTGAACTCCTTCAGTTTCTTGTCGAACGCAATGATTTCCGAGGGACACACGAAGGTGAAGTCCAACGGATAGAAAAACAGCGTTACGTAGCTGCCTCTCAAATCCGACAGCTGGAACTTTTCGTTGAAGGTGTTGTCGGGCATAACGGCCGTGGCGGTAAAATCCGGCGCCGGTTTTGTCACTTGCACGGGCATTCTTGTTCTCCTTTTTTGTTTTCTTTGTGTGTGGGCCGTTCCAAGTCTCTTGCCGCCCCACCACACCGGGGCTGGAGACCAGTGGTTGTTGCGGGACGCCTGGTTTGTGTTCCCTCGTCCCATCACTCACGAAAACAGTGGAGGGGACGGGTTTATTCCCGTTATGCGCCCGCGGCGGCGCCCGTGATGCTGGCGACTACCAGCGGGCTGATGACGCGCTGGCCGGCCTCCCGGTCCAGCATGAACAACCCGCCCGGGGCGTCTTTCATCAGTTTCAGGTTTTGCACCATGGCGTCCGCGTTGGCTTCTTCCTCCACCTGTTCCGTCACGAACCATTCCAGAAAGACGCGCGCGGCGTGGTCGTCTTCTTTCATCGCCAGGGTCGCCAGTTTATTGATGCATTCGCTGATGTGGCATTCGTGCTTGTAGGCCGCCTCGAACATCGCGAGGGGGGAATCCCATTTCGCGGGCGGCTGCTTGATCGCCTTGAGTTCAACATTGCCGCCGCGTTCAAAAACAAAATCGGTGAACTTGCGGGCGTGGAACAACTCTTCTTCCACCTGGAGCCGCATCCAGTTGGCATAGCCCTTCAGATTCATGCCCTCGAAGGCCGCGCGCATCGCCGCATACAAATACGACGAATACAACTCTTCATTGATCTGTGCGTTAAAGGCGTCTTGTACTTTCTTTTTCATCATGGTCAGGCCCTCCTCTTGGGGTTTAGTTTTCCGGAACGGACATCGGCCACATCGCGGCCTCATGGGTCCCGGCGGTTTCCGTACGTTGACACGCGGGGCAGAACCCCTCGTATTCCAACACATATCCCGTTACCGCATAGCCCGTCTCTTTCGTAACATGGTGCGTCACAATGTGCGTCGTGTCGCTGAAAACATCCCCCACGCGTCCGCATTTCTTGCAGTGAACATGCCAATGCCGCGTGGTGTCGCCGTCAAAGCGGGTTTGGCCCCCGGAGTATTCCAGTTTCAAGGCCAGCCCGTTGCGGTAAAGCAAATCCAGATTGCGGTATACCGTGCCCAGGCTTACATGCGGCAGCTTCTTGCGCACCAGCGAATATACTTCATCCGCCGTTGGATGGGTTTTCAAATGCCGGAGGATATCCAGGATAACCCGGCGTTGTTGTGTCATGCGCTGCATAAAGGATTCAGTGTTTTCCATCTTCATCGTACCAGTAACCATTCCTGTTATCAAACTATTCCATGCGCAGCGCGGTTTGGGCCAGCAATAACGCCCCTACCACCACCACGCTTTCCGACAAAGCACACGGCAGAATTTCATATTTGCCCTTGAAGGGGCCAAAAACCAAGGAATCCACCTGTTTTTTCAAGGGATTCAGCAGGATATCCCCCATGAGAGAGACCCCGCCGCCCAGGGCGATGCGTTCGGGATGAAACAAGGTAATAACATTGGCGAGGCCGATTCCTACCGACCGTACGATAGATTCGATTTCACGCAAGGCGAGGGGGTCGTTTTGACGGGCGGCTTCCGCGAGGAGGGGACAGGTCAGGTGTTCGGGTTGACCCTGGCATACATTCCACAAGGGGGTTTGTGGGGGGACGTTAAGACGGCGGAGGCGTTTTTCGATGGCCCATCCGCAGGCGAGGTTTTCAAGTTTGTCCGCGGCGCCCGGTTGTCCGGAGGCATCGGGGACGTAGGTGTGGCCGATTTCGCCCGCGCCCAGTCCCTGCCCGTCATACAACTGGCCATTGATAATAAGCGCGCCGCCAATGCCGCTGCCGATATTCATGTAACAGAATTGATTTGTGCCCCGGCCCACTCCGCAACAATATTCGGCCCATCCCGCGGCGTTGGCGTCATTGGCCACGCACGCGGGCAGGCCGAAACGTTCATCGAACCAGCGTTTGAGTTTAATGCCCTGCCATCCGGCGATCTGATGGGAAGTTAAAACGGTTCCGGTGGCGCTGTCCACCGGGCCCCCGAAACCCATGCCGATGGCGGCGGGCCTTCCGAGCGATGCGGCGTGCTGCTCGATAATAAGGGTCAATTCGTGTTCGATCCAGTCGAGAATGCCTTGGGCGCCGGCTTCTTTGGATACAGAACCACGGCGGATGGCTTCGATGGTTCCATCGGTACGTCCCAAGGCCACCTGAAGCTTGGTGCCTCCGGTTTCAACACCGGCAACTAAAACGGCATGAGGATTCATTTCAACACCTTCCAGCAACTACAGCGCAGATTTTGGCAATATGCGGGAAGGAAATGCAACCTCATTTTGTTGGTTTGCTGTCAAACCATGGCGGTGATTGCGAATCAGTCTTTGTGAAGGTGGAGTTGAATGGTGCCAATGGGATCGGTGATGAAGCCTTTAAGGCTGTCCCCGGCCCCGGGGTGATTGGCGGCTTTGGCCGGGATTTTTTTTGAGACGTATACTACATGTTTCATAAACGTCGTTCCTTCACTGGGTTTATCTGCTCTTTTTGATTATGAAACTCTGTGTGGCGTTCGTCTATTCCCGGAAAATGAGGGAACGCGGTTTATTTCTGGGCGGACTGATACATCTGAAAAGCGTCCTGTACCTTGGCCTCTTCCGCGGAGCCGCGATGCACCAGCAGCCGGTACTTCAAATGGAAGGATTCGCCGGGATTGAGCGTGTGAGGTTCGGTGTGCGGCCAGGACGCGCCCAAAAAGCCGTAATGCCGCATAATCCACCCGGGATGGGGATATCCGGGATTTGTGGAATGTTGAAAAATAGCCACGCCGGACTGTTTGGATTCCCCTTTTCCCATCGGGAAGGAGACATCCGCCCAAGGGGTTTCCGCGCGGAGCTGGTCTTCGGATTGCGCGCCCCGGGCGTCCGTGAAGTGCATCGGAAGGCGGGTGGCATCGGGCCGGAAACAGAACCCACCATACCCCTTATTGGCGGTCTTGGCGCCCGCCAAGATGAACGACTCTTTGCTGATGTTTTCCACGGTAATGTCGAAATCAATGGCGCGCGCGGTTTCCGAGGCGGGCAGCGCGGTGATGCGCACGGTTTCGCGAATCTTCGGGTCGTTGGGGGCCTCATCAAACACCCAGGCGTTTTGCACGGCGATTTCCGCCCTGGCGTCCCCGGCCTCCTTGGCCAGCCATTTTTCATGCACCTGGCGCACGCCTTCGAGCGCCCACACGTCAATCGTCTTGCCGCCGAGGGTGGAATTGGGCCACGCCCAGAATACGCCCCGGTGATGCCGGTGATCAGCGGGAAAGTCCTGGGTCATGATTTCCCCGTCGAGGCCATAGAGGGGATGCAAGTAACAGGCGCGCCGGAATTTTTCGGGGACGCCTTGCGGCGCCTCGACGATCGCATAGTGATACACGAAGACCGGCTTTCCGTTTTCGAGCAGGGTGAGCGCCTTGCCCGAGTCGTCCAAAGTGAACGCCGCAAACACGGCGGGGGCGCCTGCCATCATTGCCATCAGCATCCAATACCGCATGATTGATTCCTTCCATGATTGTTCCTGACAATGATTATATACCATGGGCGGGAGTTGATTGTGAAGCGCGCGCACCGGTAGGATTACCGGATTCCAGTTGGCAGGCAGTTATGAATATTTTAGGCATTTCGGCATTTTATCATGATAGCGCGGCGGCGCTGGTGTGCGATGGCGACATCGTGGCGGCGGCGCAGCAGGAACGCTTTTCCCGGAAAAAGCATGATCCGCGTTTTCCGAAGGAAGCGGTCGCGTATTGCCTGCGCGAGGGCGGTATTCGCCTGCACGACGTGGATTTTATCGTGTTTTACGACAAGCCGCTGGTGAAATTCGAGCGCTTGTTGATGACCTGTCTGGGCACCGCGCCCAAGGGCCTGCGTGCGTTTTTCCAGCAGATGCCGCCCTGGCTCCGGGAAAAGATCAACCTGCGGCGGACCATCCGGGAGGAACTGGGCTATGCGGGCGAAGTGCTTTTTTCGACCCATCATTTGTCGCATGCGGCGGCGGCCTTTTTCCCGAGTCCGTTCGACGAGGCGGCGGTGCTCACAGTGGACGGAGTGGGGGAGTGGGCGACAACGGCGTATGGGGTGGGCCGGGGCAACCGGGTGACACTGCTCAAGGAACTTGATTTCCCGCATTCGCTGGGGCTGTTGTACTCCGCGTTCACGTATTTCACGGGGTTCAAGGTGAACAGCGGCGAGTATAAATTGATGGGGTTGGCGCCGTACGGCGAACCCGTGTATGTGGACGTCATTAAAAGGGAATTGATTGATATCCGCGAGGATGGTTCGTTTCGGCTCAATATGAAGTATTTCGACTATTGCGCGGGACAACGCATGACCAACCGGAAATTCGCGGCGTTGTTTGGCGGCCCCGCGCGCTCGCCGGAGAGCAAGATCACCCAGCGGGAAATGGATATTGCACGGTCCATTCAGTGGGTGACCGAAGAAGTGATGCTTAACCTGGCGCGTCATGTGCACCGGGAGACGGGCATGAAGCATTTGGCGGTTGCCGGCGGCGTGGGATTGAATTGTGTGGCCAATGGCCGGCTCCTTCGCGAGGGGCCCTATGAGGAGGTGTGGATACAGCCCTGTGCGGGCGACGGAGGCAGCGCACTGGGGGCGGCGCTGTTTGCCTGGCATCAGCTAATGGGCAAGGAGCGGGTGGCCGATGCGCGGCGGCAAAAAGCGTCGTACCTCGGGCCGGGGTTTTCCGATGATGACATTGAGGCGTACCTGAAGCAGGAAGGCATCCCGTATGAGCGGATTGCCGAGGAAGACCTTTCCTGTCACGTGGCCGATTTAATTGCGGGCGAAAAGGTCGTGGGATGGTTCCAGGGGCGCATGGAATTCG
>CAYXPO010000035.1:0-832 GCA_964466925.1 uncultured Nitrospirales bacterium | reverse complement strand
CGCGCGTTGGGCGCCCGCAGTATTCTGGGGGATGCGCGGTCCCGGACCATGCAGTCGGTGCTTAACCTGAAGATCAAGTTCCGCGAATCGTTCCGCCCGTTCGCCCCGTCGGTAATGCTCGATCACGCGGACGAATGCTATGACCTGCGGGGGCATGAAAGCCCGTACATGCTGCTGGTGGCGGACGTGAAGAAGGAGCGGTTGCGGGAACTGTCCGAGGCGGACAAGCAGGCCCGGGGTTTTGACAAACTGCGCGTGATCCGCTCGGATATTCCCGCCGTGACGCATGTGGACAATTCCGCGCGCATCCAAACCGTGCGCCGCGAGGACCATCCCCGGTATTACGATCTGATGAACGCTTTTTACAAGAAAACGGGATGCCCCACGATTATCAACACCTCATTCAATGTGCGCGGCGAACCCATTGTCTGCACGCCCAAGGAAGCCTTCACGTGCTTTATGCGCACGCATATGGATTATCTGGTGCTGGGAACCTGCGTGCTGGACAAGACCCGGCAGAAGCCCTGGAAGGATGAATCCGATTGGCGCGCGGAATATGAGTTGGACTAAGGAAGAAGGAAGGCCATGGGATTGATTAATGTGGACACCGGCAGCCGGAAGGAGCAACGCAAGTTCGGCATGATGATGGGCGTGGCCATTGCCGTGCTGGGGTTGTTGCGTTGGGGCTTCCATGGCTTCGGGCATTTTCCGGCATACTTTATGGTGGCGGCGGCGGTACTGCTTTTTCTGGGATTGGCCGCGCCCAAAATCCTTCAGCCGGTGTTTGTCCTCTGGATTCAAATCGCGGAAGCCCTGAATTGGGTGTTAACGC
>CAYXPO010000034.1:0-16131 GCA_964466925.1 uncultured Nitrospirales bacterium | reverse complement strand
TTGTCAACCATTCTCTCCTCCGGCCTTTCCGGACTTTTTCGCCGTCTTTTTCGGGTTTATCCATATTGGGTCTAACGCGCTCATCGCGCTTACCATTGTGCTTGGCGTGTGCCTGACCTATGTCTTCATGCAGGACAAGTACCGTAATGTGGTTGCCCTCGGATTCATCCATGGGTTGCTTGGCACGACGCTTTTTACAGTTGCCGGCAACGAAAACCGCATTTTTTACGTGGATGGGCGAACAGGTCCATGGGCCGTGCCGAATGCTTCGTTGGGTATGCTGGCGCTTCCCGTGGCGTTGATCCTCGCGCTCCTGGTATTGCTTGTGTGGTGCATTCGAAATATCAAGCCGGACATTGCCGATTCAAGGAGGTTGTCATAAACGGCAAGGAAGTGACGCTTACAGCTAAAGTGGCAATTGGCGTTCCCAGAGGGATTTGAATTCCGGCCTTTTGGTCCGCGGGCATGAACACGGCCAAGAACTTTTGTCCTGCGTGATAATGGCGAATTATATCTTCTGCCAGGGTTCCTGGTTGAGGGGATCAAAGCGTTCGAGTTCGACCGACGCCGCAATCACCTGCCGCATGGACGCCAGCGAATCAATCGCACCCGCCGCCATGGCCTGCACGCCGATGTTGCCCAGTGCCGTCGCTTCGACAGGCCCCGCGATTACGGGAATGCCGCACGCATCGGCGGTCATTTGGCCCAACAGCCGGTTTTGCACGCCGCCGCCAATCACATGCAGGCGTTCCGTGGTGCGGCCCAGCGCGGCATCGAGGCCGCGCAGCGTTTTCCGGTATTTGAGCGCAAGGCTCTCCAGCGCACACCGCACGATGGCCCCGCGTGTTTCCGGCACCGGCTGCCCGCTCTCCTTGCACAACAACTGAATGGTTTCCGGCATGTTGTCCGGAGCCAGAAGCCTCGGATCATCCACATTGATGTGGGCTTGAAACGCGGGACTCGCCGCGGCTTCCGCGGTCATCGCCGCGTAATCCACGGTTTGCCCTTGCCGTTCCCACGCGCGCCGGCATTCCTGGACCAGCCACAGCCCGATAATGTTTTTCAGGAACCGGATTTTGCCGCCCACGCCGCCTTCATTGGTGAAGTCCTGCGCCAAGGCTTCCTCGCTCACGCACGGCGCGTCCAACTCCGCGCCCAGCAGCGACCAGGTGCCGCTCGAGAGATACGCCCAGTTTTGGGCGTCCGGCGCGACGGGTACCGAGGCCACGGCGGAGGCGGTGTCATGCGTGCCGGGCGCGATGATCGGGGTTTTGGGCGAAATGCCGGTCTGCGCCGCAATATCCGGCAGGATGGGTCCGAGGATGGTGCCGGGCGGAACGGGTTCCAGCAGCAGATTCCGGGGCAGTCCCAGCCGCGCAATCAATTCCTCGTTCCAAGTCCGCTTGAAGGGGTCCAGCAATTGGGTGGTTGAGGCATTCGTGTATTCGCAGGCCCGCTGGCCGCTCAGGAGGTACCCGAACAAGTCGCCCATCATCAGCATCGTGTCCGCCACCTCCAATAAGGGCGATCCGTTTTTCACCAGGCTGAGCAATTGATAGACCGTGTTGAAGGGAAGGAACTGGATGCCGGTAGCCTTGTAGACCTCCGCGCGCGGTACCTTCTGGAAGGCATATTCCTGCATGCCATCATTTCGCTTGTCGCGGTAATGCACCGGATTCCCCAGCACGGTGCCGTCGCGCCCCACCAGGCCGAAATCCACGCCCCAGGTATCCACGCCAATCCCGTCCAGGTCCGGGCCGTGTTCGCGCGCGCACTTGGCCAGCCCCGCGCACATCTCTTCATAAATCCGCGCGAGGTCCCATTGCCGGGTGCCGAGCATTATCAGGCCTTCCGTGCGGAACCGGTGAACCACCTCCAAGGAGATTCGGCCCTTTTCCAGGGTTCCCAAGACGGCCCGGCCGCTTTCCGCGCCCAGATCAAACGCCAAAAACTGATAGCGGTCCTTCATGCGTCCTCCTTGCTTCTTTGCGCGCCGGCGAATTATTGATAGCTTCCCACCGTGATACTGAGGCTGGTGCGTTCTTCTTCCCTGCCCACCATGATGGACAACGTGCGTTGTTCCTTCTGATACGAGAACATGGCCATGGGCGAATCCCCGCCCTGGTTCATCGAGGTTTGCTCGGTCCAGCCCTGGGCCGGGAACTTCTCCTTGCAGAAGGCCGCCACCTTGTCCAGGGAATCCGTTGAAAATCCCTGCACCATGTGGGCCTTCTGGTCCGGCATCGTTTGCACCATGTTCAGTTTCAATCCCGGATACAACGGAACATCCTTCGGAAAATCCGCCGGCAACACCGCCGCGTCCCCGGCGGTCATGGTCATCGTGCCATCCGGGCCTTTCATCTGCAAGGCGGCCTTGTCCCCGTCCCCGGTCACCGTCATATTCATCGTGCCTTCAGGGCCTTTCATTTGCAAAGCGCCTTTATTTCCGTCACCGGATATCGTCATGTCAATCTTTTTCCCATCGCGGTCCGTTCCCTGAAAGGAAATATTGGAGGCGCCGCCGTCCTTGTTGATTTTCACGTCCACCTTTTGCCCGTCCGCGCTCAGGGCCTTTTCAATGGCCTTCTCCGCTATCGTATTCCCGGCTTTTTCCGCCGCTTTGCCGCAGCCGGCCAGCGCCAAGCCCAGCGCCAAGGCCACCATTCCGAGAAGCGCATGTTGTGTCTTCATGTTCCGTCATCCTCCTTTGTCTGTGTTCAGCCCATGTATTGAGATAACAGCACAACACTAGAAAATACCCGATCTCCCCCCCCTTGCGCCAGTTTTTTCATGTGTGGGAAACCTTGCGGGGCGAGCGGGCGCGGCGTTTTGTTTCCGCGCCGACCGGAACTTTCCACGGGAAAACAGGGAGGAGTAAACTATACGGCGAACCGGAAGGACGGTTTTGGTGTCTTAGGAGATGGAACAGCGGAGCATGGCGCCTGTGGTACTGTTGAAAGAAGCGCGCGGCGAGAGCGATGCGGACTTGGTGGACCAGTGTCAGGCCGGCGATACGGCGGCGTTTGACGAATTGGTCCGCCGGTACAAGGACCGCGTGTATAATATGGTGTACCGCTTCCTGGGCAATCATGAAGATGCGCTGGATGTGGCGCAGGAGGTGTTTGTGCGCGCCTATCGAGGCATAGGCCAATACGCGGGTCAGGCCCAAGTGTATACCTGGTTGTACGCGATTGCGGCGAACCTTTCCCGGAACCGCCTGCGCGACCGGGGCCGCAAGGGCCGCAATTTGGGCGTGTCCTTGGAAACGCTGGAAGAGGAAGCACCAGGGCTGGCGCGGTGCGCGGCCACGGAAGAAACGCCGCGGGTGCTGGCGCAGCGCGCGGAACTCGAACAGGCCATGGAACAGTGCCTGGAGGCCTTGCCGGATCTGTACCGGCTGCCGTTTGTGCTCCGCGTGTTCGAGGGGCTTTGCTACGAAGAAATTTCGGCGAGCGTGGATTGCCCCGAGGGCACGGTGAAATCGAGGCTGAACCAGGCGCGTAAACGGCTGGGCGACTGCCTGAAATTGCGGGGGATGTTATAACCATGCCTGCCTGCGAAACCATACGGGAAGAATTCTCCGCGCTGCTCGATGGCGAACTCGACACCGAAACACGCGAAGCCGTGGAAAGCCATCTCCATGAATGTTCGGATTGCCTGCGCGAGTTGGGCCGCTATAAGAAAGTCACCGGCATGTACGGGCGTCTGGAGCGCGTGCCCGCCCCGGCCGGCTTTGAAGAACGGGTCGCGGACGCGATACGGCCCCAAATAAAGCCTTTACCCGTCCGAAGGAAATTTTTCGTGCGATGGGAGATGGCGCTGGCGGCGGCGGCGGTGTTGCTCATCGTCGCGGGAACGTTTGTGATGCTGCCCACGGTGCATGCGCCGGGCACGCTTCAGATCAGCCAGTTCAAAGAGGCCCCGCACGCGCAACCGGAGGTTGAGACCGCGCCCCGTGAAGCCGCGCCGGAACAGGCGCTGTATTCGGAAGAAAAAAGCGTTTCCGATCAGGCAGTGGACTCCTCCACGCTCTCTCAAGAATATTTTGCGAAAGGAGATGTTGCCGACCAGGCGGTGGAGACTGCCGCGCCCGTGTTGACACCGGCGGCACCCGCACCGGCGCCCGTTCTGGAGTCTCTCCCAGGTATTTCCCAAAAGAACGAAGTGATGGAAGTACAACAAGAACACAGGCGCGAACCCCAAAAATCTGAGCCGGAAGCAGAACCAAAACCCGCCCCTGTGCTTACGGCCAAGGCGGCCATGCCTGCAAAGGATAAAAGCCCCGCCGGATTGGCCCATTCGGGAGCCGTGGGCGGGGCCGCCCCGGCGCGGGATGTATTGACGAGTGTGCCTGAAACCATGGAGGCGGACAGAGTCATCGCACCGCCACCGGCCGCCGCCGCCCCGGAAGCAGTTCGGATGGAAAAACGGCAAGCGCATGCCGTGCAAGAAAAGGCGCGTACAGAAGGCGCGGCCGGGATTCACGCGGCGTCCGCGCCCGCCGCCGCCAACGAACAAACCCTGGATGGAAAAACCTTTGTCTATTTGGCGGATGCCTGGATTGAACAGGGCTATGCCGATCAGGCGAAGACCACGGTTATGCGGGGTTCTTCCCAATACCAGGAGTTGCTCAAACAGCATCCGGAAATCGCCCGGTATGCCGATTTGGGCGCCCGGGTGGTGCTGAAGTTGGACCATACGTGGTATTTGCTGGTCTGGGAGACAAAACAACCTTAGCCGGGCTGGATGTGCAGGTCTTTCTTTTCCCAATTACGGGGGAATACGATGGTGAATGCAATGATGGAAGGGATGGCAAGGTGTTCAGAGTGATTGGCTTCTGGGTGTGTCTGGGTGTGTCGGTGTTCGGCGCCGTTGCTGTGGGCGCGGCGCCGGACGGCGAACTTTCCTTGAATGGCCCGTGGCGGTTTTTCTTGTGCAAGGAGGAAACTTCCGGGCCGCAGAAAGCGTTTTTTCAGCCTGGGTTTGATGCGTCGAAATGGTCCGCGATTTCCGTGCCGTCCACTTGGGAAACGCAGGGGTTTGAAGAACCCCGCTATAACGAACCCAGCCGCAGTGTGGGCTTGTACCGGCGGGAGTTCACCCTGCCTTCGGCTTGGCGGGACCGGCATGTCGTGTTGCGGTTCGAGGGGGTTTTGTACGGGTTTGAGTGCTGGCTGAACGGACAGCGCGCAGGTTCGCATGAAAGCGCCTATACGCCGGTGCAGTTCGACATCACCAAGCTGGTGAAATTCGATGCGGCCAATCTGCTGGCGGTGCGCGTGTATAAACCCTTTCCGTATTGCCTGTTCGATTGTTCGGACGACTGGGCGCTATCGGGAATTTTCCGGGACGTACTGGTGCGCTCCTTGCCCAGCCCGTACATCCAGCACGTCTGGACCACCACCGCCTATACCAACCAAGCCGTGCTTGCCATTGAAGGCACTTTGGACGCCTTTGGCGAAGCCATCCCGGAGGGTGTGGCGTTAAGCGGCCGGCTGCGTTTGCCGAAGGGCGCCATTATCGGGAAATTTGACCTCCCCCTGGAACCGGGCACGCCCAAGTTCAAGTGTGATTTGACGATTCCCGAGCCGCGCTGGTGGACGTCCGAAACGCCGCATCTATATGAACTCACCGTGCGCCTGGAACAAAACGGCCAGCCACTGCACAGTGTCACGCGCGCCGTGGGCCTGCGCGATGTGACCATCGAGGAGGGTGTGTTCAAGATTGACGGAAGTCCCGTGAAACTGCGCGGGGTGAACCGGCACGAGATTCACCCGGAGGTGGGCCGCGCGGTTCGCGAAGAAGACGACCGGCGCGACATTCAGCTTATGAAAGCGGCGAACATCAACCTGGTGCGCACGTCGCATTGCCCTCCGCACCCGCGCTTTCTCGATATGTGCGATGCCCAGGGTTTGTATGTGATCTGCGAAGTACCGTTTGACGGAGGCGAGGAACTGCTGAACAATCCGGATAACCTGGACCGGCTGCTGGCGCGCGCGGACGAAACCGTGCTGCCGAACCGGCATCATCCCTGCATTATCCTCTGGAGCATTGGGAATGAAAATCCCTACACTCCCTTGGTGGAAGCCGTGGCCAAGCATGTAAAGGAGTTGGACCCCGCGCGGCCCATCTGCCTCCCGCAAATCGGGAGTGATTTTACCAAGGAAGGCTGGACCCTGCCGGAATTCATAGATGTGTTGGCGCCGCATTATCCCACGCCGCCGGATTTGGAAGAATTCGCGCAGAAGACGCAACGTCCGATGATCGTGACGGAATATGCGCATATGCTGGGGAAGGCGGCGGAAGATTTGGGGGCCTGCTGGGACATGATGCTGAAATACCCGAAATTGGCCGGCGGCGCGATCTGGCATTGGTGTGATCAAGGGCTGTACAAGACCGCCGGACCGGATGAATATGACAAAGACCTCGGCAGGCCGCTGGCGGGGAAAATTTGGGTGTCGCCCACGCGGTTCATGGATTGCGGGGAGGATAAAGGTCCGGATGGCATCGTCTATTCGGATCGTCAGCCGCAGGTGGATTATTGGCTTACGCGCAAGGTCTACACGCCCGTATACATCGCCGAACGGGAAGTAACCACGCAGCCCGGTCTCCAGCACGTCGTGGTAACCGTGTCGAACCGGTATGATTTCAGCAACCTGAACGTTTTGAAGGGGCGCTGGACCTTTTATCAGAATGCCGCGAAGTTCGCGGAAGGACCGGCGGCGGTGGACTTGGAACCGGGCGAGACCGCCACGCTGAGCGTGGAATTGAACGTGCCGGAAACGGTTTATCAGGACGACAGCCGTTTGGTGTTCAGCTTCTGCGACGCCAAAAACCTGCCGGTGTACGAACATGCCGTCCGGCTGCTTCCTTCCAGCAACCGCAAATCGTATCTTGACCAGATGGCGGAGAGTGTCCTGGAAAAGGGGATGGAAACCAGCATCGAAGGCGGCATGGCGCGCGCACGGTTTCCGGAAGTGGACATCGAGTTCGATCAGTCGTCGGGACATTTCGGCATGCGCGCGCGCGAAGGCAATGTGACCTTGCTGGCGCCGAGCCCGTATGTCCGCGCGGGGCGGATGCCCACCATGGCGGAACGCCGCAGCCGGGAACGGCGTTATATCGCCAAGCAATCGTTTTGGGAGCCGTGGCTGCTGACCATGGCCGCGCCCGGTGAACAGCATATTGATCTGGAGGCCGTTCCACCCGTCATTCAGGTCAACGGGTCATGCCTGAGGCTCGACAAAGAAAACCAACTTGTGGATACACAGATAACGCTGACGATTTCCACACACGGTTGGCTGGACGTGGAATACGCACTAACGCCGCGGCATGCCACCGGCATCTTCCTGGAGGCGGGCCTGTCGCTCACGCTGCCCAAGACCATCGCCAGCGTATATTGGGTGGGCGACGGACCGTTCATTTCGTATCCCGGCGCGGACGAAGCCTCCGAGCACGGCCTGTACACCCTGCAAAGCACGGACCTGTGGTTCGATGGCAACCGCAAGAATGTTGAGTTGGCGGTGTTGAGCGATGACGCGGGCAACGGCGTGGCCATGGTCTGTGAACCGTCCAATGTGGCGTGGGAGCATGCCCCGGACGGCATCCTCCTGAGTCACAACGCCCTCGTGGGCGGGCGCGGCACCAAAAACACCCGCACGCGGTATGAATACCCGGTAACCGAAGCGGGAACCATAAAAGGCAAATTCCGGATTGTGCCGTTGATAGCAAATAAATGGCCCGAAACCATTCAGCGCACCTTTAAGAATGTCCGGCCCGACCCTGCCGCCGCCGGGCCGCCCTATCTCCGTGAATATGATTGAGGTTGCCGGTGCAGCGTTTGCCCGCCCCGATTTTCACCAATACATGGTGATATTCCCCGCGAACCCGGTATAATCGCGCCTGTTCCAACAAGGTATTTCGGGAAAATGATTCTGGGCGTGATGAGTGATACGCATGGCAACCGCGCGCTGATGCACCGCGTAGCCGAATGGCTCGTGCGGGAAGCGGGCGCGGAAGTCATTTTCCACCTTGGCGACGACTATGCGGACGTCCAGGAACTCCAGAACGCCGGATACCCCGTGCGCGGCGTGCCGGGCCTGTGGTGCAGGGAATATCATCAGCCGACTATCCCCAATGTCCTGCTGGAAACTATCGAGGGCATGACCGTGGCCTGCGCCCACGCAGAGCAGGACCTTCGCGGCGCGGCGGCCCGGGCCGCCCTTCAACTCACCGGCCACACGCATAAAGCCGCCATCCGAAGCGGGAGCAAATCCCTCCGCCTGAATCCCGGCCACCTGAAAGCGGAACTCAACCGGGGGGAACGCGCCTCCTTTGCGGTAATCGAAATTACTCCGGAAATCCTGCGGCTCTCCATCCACGAACTGGACGGCTCGATCCGGATGAAGAAGGAAATCCAACAGACATAGTAGATAGTGTGCAGCGAAGCGAAACCCACCGCTTACAGCGCGTTGATTTTTTCGCGAAGTTCCTGGCCTTGGGGATCGGTGGGCTTTATCTCGATGTATTTGGTGACGGCTTCGAGCGCAGGGTTCTTCTCCTTGTTTTTCAACAGAAGCTGGGCTTCGGCGAGCCATGCATCAGCCAGGTTCGGATCGCTCGTGCGCGCGGCGCGGTAGTCCGCGAGCGCAAGATCATTTTGCCCGATTCCTTCAAGGAAACGGCCGCGCGGCAATAGGAAGCGTTCGGGACGGTAGGCCGCATGGGTCACGGCATTATCGAAGGCCTCCCGCGCCTTGTCACTATTTCCGCGTTTCAACCACAGTTGCGCCAATTGTCCATAGGCATCGGCATATTGGGCGTCAAGGGCGAGGGCTTTTTCATAGTATGCCTGGGCCTGATCCGTCTGGTCCGCCTCCGTGAACACATCGCCGAGATACAACCAGGTTTTCTTGTCGTTCGGATTGAGCTGCGCGGCGAACCGCAAGTCGGCCACGGCGTTCTGCACCTCGTTTTTCTTGGCGTAGATGCGTCCGCGCCGCACATACAATTCCGGCTCGCCGGGCGACAAGGAAATGGCCTGCGTAAAGTCTTCGAGGGCCTTGTCGTATTGCTCCTGCTCGACGCGAATGATGCCGCGCCACTTCCAGGCGGTCAGGAAGGTCTTGTCGAGTTCGATGGCTTTATCGAGGTAGAGCGCGGCGATTTCATAAAGATTCTGATAGCCGTACACCATGCCAAGGCCGTAGAAGGCTTCCTTGTAGCTGGGGTTGATGGTGAGCGCTTTTTCAAACAGTTCCCGCGCCTTGGCGTAATCGGCGGGTTTCTGATTCACATAGGTCCAGCCGAGGTTGTAATACGCGAGGTCAAAACGCGAATCGAGGGCAAGCGCCTGGTCATAGGCCTTGCGGGCCTCGTCCCACTGCTGGCGCTGTTCCGCCAGGATCACCCCGCGCCACAGATACGCCCATTTCGATTTGGCGTTAATGGCGAGGGCCGTATCGAGTTCCTTGAGGGCGTCGTCCACCTTCTTTTCTTCCGAATACAACACCGCGAGGCGCACATGCGCGAAATCATTCCGGGGATCAATGCGGATGGCTTCCTGCAGCGCCTTGCCCGCACGGTCCTTTTCGCCGAGCGCCGCATACACTTGCCCGCGCAGGATAAACGGTTCGGGCCGTTCCGCGTCGAGCCGCTGCAACAGCACGGCATGCGCGATGGCCACGTGGGCCTTGTCCACTTCGTCTTTCAAGAGGGGGCGGTCCAGGTTCATCAGCTTCCATGTAGGCCTGCAAATACCAATAATCCGCCACGTTTTCCTGGAGCTTGAGCGCCTTCGCGATAAAGTCCAGGGCCACATCCGGGTTATTCTCTTCGTAATAAATCTCGGTGGCGGCCACGGCATATTGTTCGGCCAGTTGACGAATCTCGTATTGCTGCTTGAGGTAGGTCACCAACTCCCAACTGCCCAGGATGCCGCTGAAGGAAATGGTCAGCACTGCGGCCACACGCGTGATGAACGACCGCCAGCGGCGCTCCTCTTTTTCCTGTTCCTCGGGAGAAAAGTGTTTGGCGAGCCGTTCGATGGCCCGGGTCTGCCGTTTCAGGATTTCCTGTAAAACGGCATCGCCGTCATCCCCTGGATGGTCCCGGTGTAACATTGGTCCTCCGTGTTTAGCGCGGGCTGGTCAACAGCATTTTGTTCGTTTGATAACGTTCCGTGCGGGCGGGCAGGGGGCTGAGCGATCCCGCGCCGGGCAGGCGGCTTAACACCGCCGCGGCGCTGCCCTGGCGGTCCTCGGGATATTGCGCGCCGCCGTAGGAATTCGCGCCCGACTCGAAACGTTTTAGTACGTCCACCAATGCCTTGGGGTCATACCCCGCCAGATAGCAGATTTCCATGGCGCGTTCATCGGCTTCGGCTTCCAATTTCACGCTGTAGCCGTTTCGGACGCCCTTCGCCACTTGGTCCACCACCGCGCTGGTGAACTGGCTGACGATCTCCGTGTCCACTTCTCCGCTTCCCGCCGCTTCCTGGGCGGCCGCGTTGGCGGTGGCGCCGGCGAATTTGATCGCGCCTTCCTGTTCCAGCGTGCGGACGCCGTGGCGCAGTTCCTCGTGGCCCATTTCATGGCCGAGCACCCCCGCGAGGGCGTCTTCATTTTCCAGGAACCGCAACATGCCGGTGGTCACGAACAGGATGCCGCCGGGGGCCGCGAAGGCATTCACCTCGGAGGTGTCGAGCACCACGAATACATAGGGGCGGTACGGGTAGGGCGCGCGGGAGGCCATCGCGAGGGTGGTTCCCACCTTGGTCACGTACTGGGTGACCGGACTGTCTTGCGGAAGCCGTTTCGGATACGCGCCGAGCACCTGCGCGGAAACCTTCCGGCCCAGATAAAATTCCTCGACGGGGCCCAGGCGGTTATCCACCATTTTCTTCCCGGCATCCAGCACGTTCACCACATTATTGAGGGTGGATTCCCCGGCGGCGGGCGGATTGCCGCCCGAATTATTCTGAAGCACTTCCTGGCCCACTTCCTTGACACCCTCTTTCAGTGCATCGGTGAAATCGGAGAGGCCGCCGCACACTACCACCAAAAAAAGGCATGTTGCGTTTATCATGGCGGGTCTCCTACCGGTTGCCCTGAAATTCGCCCAGTTGGCCTTCCCTGCGGAAGTCCGCGTAGGCGGCCTGCGGATCGTTCTCCTGCGGCGCGGCCAGGATGGCATCCATGGCGGACTCGTCCGACACCCCGGCCTGGGCGCGGCCGGCCACACCCTTCATGGTTTGCAGGTCGGCGGTTTCGCTTTCTGAGAAGCTCTTCCCCGTGGCGGTGGCTTCCTGTGCATTGGCCCGCTGCATGGCCTGATGGGGGTCTTGGCGGTTTAACACGCGCTTGCGCACAATCGAACGGGTGGGCACGTAGCCCTGTTTCCCGCCGGATTCCACCAGCGCCCACGCCGGGTCCACATCGCGTCCGGTAATTGAACTCTCGTTTTCAAAGTCCGTCACTTCAATCACCTTCACGGGCGCGCCAAAGGCCAGACGTGCCACAATCGGGGAGAATCCCGATGGCTTCTGGTGCATTGGCAACTGCTTTGCCGAAACATAAAAATCGTCTCCGGGGCCAATCCGCTTCGCTTGGACCGCATTATTCAGCAGCACCGCGGCGGTTACCGCGGCGATGAGGCCCATCCATGCCATCCGCTTTTTCATGCTTGCTTCAATCCTCCATGGTTTTCCTCTATCCCCGCCAGCTCCCTTTCGATCCTTTTCAACGCATCTTCAATGGGTTTGAGGGACACGTCTTCCGCAGACGCGCGTTCATAGTACCCGAAGGGGTTGTCCAGGTCGCGGATCATCGCGAGGATGTAAAACATCACAAACGTAATTACCAATACGATGAAAAAAGATTCATGAAATCGTTCCGAATGCAGCAGCACCATGCCCAGGGTCAGCAGGAACGTGGCGGCTTCCGCGATTGCGTAACCCGATGACACAAAAGAAGTTTCGCGGACCGTATGGATGCGGATCAGCATCCGGCGGAGGGCGCTTTGCTCTTGTTTCATCCGCACGATGAAATTCGCCTGGGTGAGGGATTCAAAGGCCAGGAAATAATGGTTCAGCCCGCGAAGTTTTTCCATCATCGCCCCGGTGTTTTCCTCTTTTCGGAACCAGGCAAGGATGGACAGCGTGAGGATGTGAAGGTGCTCCAGGCATCCCCGGGCCGCTTCCGTTTTCTTGTTCTGATAAGTAATACTGGCTTCATCGGTAAGCGCCTCAAGGCTCGCCCCCAACTCCCCGGGGAGTTTTTCACTTTCCTTATAATCGGTCAACACACCCGCCAGCAGAAAGCCGAGCAGGAAAATATTGGCGGATATGATGGCGGAAAAGAGCGGGCTCACGGTCAGGATTTCCCACCCCATGAAATGAATTCCATATTTTACCACGATCACCGCCGCCAGAATGGGCAGCACTTTCAATGTGGTCGTCCACTTCGAACTGATCATGCATTCTCCTAGGTTGCCGTTGTTGGTCACTATATACCACCGCCGGGGCGGGGTGTCACACAAAAGAACAGGAAGAAAAATCCCGCGGGTTATTCAGAAAAGCATCAGGCCTTCTCTGAAAACACCTGGGCGCAAAAACGGTAGAGCTTGGCGCCCTTTTCCCAGGCTCGGTCGGGCGCGCCGGCTTTCCGGCACAGGGCGGAAAGGAACTGATGACGGTCCCAGCCCTGTTCGATGGGAACCTGCGGCAGGAGCAGGCCTCCGCCGCGCGGACCGGCAAGCTCGAGATAGAGCCCGTCGCGGCCAAGGACAATTTCGTCGAGGTTGTTGACCGCGATATAGGGCGATTCCGGGGTGTCGCCGGGGCACAAGGCCGACACTTCGATATCAATTTCCGCCAATTCCTCCGGTGTCACCGGGGCGAAACGGGGGTCCCGCGCGGCGGCGTTGATGGCATTGTCCCGGACCGCTTCCGCCAGTGTTTCCACGCTTTTCGTGTATCCGATGCATCCCCGCAGGTCTTCCCCGCGGCGCAAGGTCACAAAAGCGCCGCGTTTTTCACGGAGGTTGTCCGTCAAGGGGTATTTATCGAGGTCCAGATGCTCCCCCCGAAGCACATAGGCCTCCAGGCTGTCCCGCGCGATTTTCAGCAACAGCGTTTCTTCCTCTTCCGTCAAAAAAACACAGGGTTCATCACTCATGGGTGGAGTGCTCCTCTGTAACCGGGGCGCCGGAAGGGCCTTGATAGGTCACTTTGCCGCGCTCTCCGGTTCCCACGGGCGTCCCATCAACTTCAAGCGTCACCGGGCCGTCCTGATTTTTGGACCCCTTCATTTTAATCGTAACAGACCCCTTTTTTCCTGCTGGACCGCTCTTGGCGGCCGGACGGCCGGGGAGGGTCTTTTCGGCGGGCGCCGGGGAGGCATCTTCCGGGAGGGGCGGGGACTCGGGAGATGCGGCGGGCGGCGCGGGCACAAAAGGCTTTTCGGGTTCCGCAACCGGCACCGCTTTTTCCTCGGCGGGGGGCGTATGTTCCTCCCGAACTTCCGAAGGTTCCTGGGGTGTTTCCGGGAAGGGCGGTTCATCGGTGTGTTCCCCGAAGGCGGCCCGAACCTCTTCCGGTTGCGGGGGCGCGGAGAACTCCACTTCCTGGGCGTTTCCTTTCAGCTTCATGACCACCGACCCGCGTTTGGGCGTACTTTCAGCCGCCCCCGGTGCCTGGGGGGCCGGTATATCCAGGGAAGCGTTGGGTACATAAAAATTGATGGCCTCGTAGCTCACCGAACGGTTGTTTTCCTTGGTTTTGTTGGCGGAGACGTCGCGGGAAAGCATGATGCCCCGGGCATTGGACGGCAACATCATCAGCAATATCTGCACCGCATTGGCGCCGCAGATGGGCACTTTGGTGGTTTCCAGGAAGTGCTGAAACCCCTCGCTGTCGCGTTGGATAATGAGGTCCGTGGCCTGCTGATCCAATTCCTCGATGGTTTCCTTCATATTCAAGGCGGACGGACGAAACCCGAATTCATTGCCGTAATGGGTTAAATCCGTGCTCACCACCAGCAGGGTCCGGTCATCCAGCACCGCGCGAAGGGCCTCCGCCACCGCCTTGCATGACCGGCGATCAAACCTGCCGTCCAAATCCGTAAACTTGCCCACCATTACCGGCACCAGTTTGAACCGCCCAAGACGGTCCTGAAGGAATGGAAGGAGGTTTTCCACGTCATATTCCCGCTCATGAATGCCCTCCGGCTTCCAGAAGGCAAGGTCTTTGCAGTCAATCAAGGGGGACCGGGAAAGCTTTTCCACCAGGGGCCGGTCTATCGGGATGATGCCCAGAGGGGTGGCGTACCCGTCCGCGATAGGCAAAGAACACCCCTGAAATTCGTGAAAATGCGAGGGGGCCAGCAGGATAACCCGGTCAAATTGCCCGGGTTGGAGGCTCTTGAAGGCATGGGCCGCCACCTCCCCGCAGAATCCGTAGGCGGAATGTGGCGCGATACAGGCCACCAGCCGGGCCGACGGACGCGGCACCACCGCCGCGTCGAAATATTTAGTCAGCGTGTTTTGGAGGGTTTCGGCCTTGTCCGGATAGAAGGTTCCGGCCGACACCGCCGGACGGATGACGGCCTTCTTCGGCGCGCCTTCCGACGGCTCAGTCATCAGGAACACACATCCAACCACCGCCCCAACCCAACCCAAACGCTTCACATGCGGTTCAATCATGCCCTTTAGAATATCACATTCCGGGTTTCCACGGCATATCTGCCTTCAATAAATCCGCTGGCGCCGGGATTATTTTCCCGGCCACCGGACCCCGGTGAGGTCATCGGACAGCAGTTGGCATTGCGCGGCCTGCCCGATCCGGGTTCCGGTAACTTGCCAGACCACCCGTTTGTCATCCGTCACCTCAAAAATATGTGCACCCGCTTTGCCGCCGGTATCCCGGGTATTCCAGTTGCAGACAATCGTATCGCCATTGTCCAGACGATGGATACCCGCGAAGACGCCTATGGCGATGTCGGGAATGTCGTGTTCGAGCAGTTCCCATACAATCTTGTCCGTTTTATCGTATTCGGTGAGGGCGCTGCCCGCGCTGATCAGGGTATTGCCATTTTCGAGCCGGAGGGCGCACACCGGCGACGGACACCGCGGGAATTCACGAATCACGTTGCCTTCATGATCATATTCGCGCACGGCCCCCTCGGCGGTAAACGGTACAAGATAAGTCCCCTCGGGGGTCTTGCGGCACAGACGAAACTGCGCATGCGGCGTTTTTTCCGTCGTGGACAAGCGCACCTGGTGCACGATTTCGCCTTTCCGGTTCACTTCGATGAGGCGGCATTCGCCAACGATGCCGATCATGATGTTGCCGTCCGGAAGGGGCTGGCAGTTGGGTATTTCGTTGGGTTTTTCCGTTTTGTATTCCCAGACAATCTGCTTGTCGCGGGTAACCTCGCGCACGCCCTGATAGTACGTCGTCAGGATGTTTCCGTTGGGAAGCATCCACACGTCCTGCGGGTGGGGCACCGAATACTCCCAGACTATCTCCCCCGCCTTGTCAAGAATGACCACGCGATCATGGGCATGTTCGGAAAGCAGCACCGGAAACGGGCCATAGGTGTTCTCGTGCCAGAAATTGCCCCGCAGCCCCGGCTGGGTTCCGTCAATCCCTGCCACATTTTCCGGATCGACGTCCATGGCGGGCCAGACGAGTTCGCCCTTCAATTGCGCCTCTTCACGGATGAACGAGCCGAGCCGCAACGAATTGCAGTCGAGCCACTGGATGACTTTGTGCCGGTCCTCTTCGGACACCGCGTTGCGATGGGATTCGGTCATCAGCATTTGGCCGATTTTGGAGGCGCGCGCGCCGAAACGTCCGGGAATGGTCCGCGACCCGCCATGCACGCCGCTGTAGGCCGTGGTCATGTCGGTGAACATGGCGCCGGAGAACCAGAAGGTATACTCCTCCTTGAGATTCTCATAGCTCATGTCCTGCAAGCCCTTGTTTTTTGCCTTGTGGCAGGGCAGGCAGGTGGCCTCGAAAATGGGTTTGATTTGCCGGTAATAACTGATGGGTTCCACCGGGCCGCATTCCGGTTCCAGTTTCGAGGGCGGGCGCCGCAGGGCGAGGGGCGGTTCCTTGCGTTGCGCGGC
>CAYXPO010000033.1:0-16497 GCA_964466925.1 uncultured Nitrospirales bacterium | reverse complement strand
TGCGGCAATCTCGACGTGAAGAAAAACATCCACCGCCGCCGCAAGTTTGTCAACGGTGCAGCGCGCGGCATTTCCCGGCACTTTTGCCGCCAGGATGGCGCTTGGCGGCCTCGCTTGGGGCGATACGGCAGGCTCCGGGGTCAGATACACCTTTGCTTCGCCCTCCCCCGAAGGCGGCGGCCATGATAACGTAACGGAACTGGAAGTTGCTTTTTCCACCCGTATATTCAATGCCCCGGGTGCGCTATTGGGGGAGGATGACGGTTCATTCGCCGCCAGAATAACGCTGTTTTTGTGGAGAATGTTTCGGGAATCCGCCCGCACTACTGCATCTTCCGGCGGGAAAGTGTCCGCCGGCCCATGGGCGCACAGTACCGCGAAAAGCATCCAAACCAACATGTCGGGCATAATCCCTATTCTTCACTATAACAGCTTCGCCAAATCATTGTTCTCGCCGTGGCTCTCCTTATACAGGCTTCCAATCGCCGTTGGCAACTCCTGGTCCTTGGATTCAGCAACTCCACTGCCGCTTTGTCTTTTTGGAGCGCTGTTTCACGCATCGTCTTTGCCTGCGAAGAACGTCCGCGGCCAATCCGCCTTCGCCGGATTGACCATGCCACTCAAAAGCAAGGATGTATACCCGATACGTATTCTTTTCCGGGGGGCATGGTCAAGGCTGTGCAACAGCCTTGGCCGTATGTTCTTCTATAAATCGCCGCCGTAGAAGGCAGGGGATGCATTTCCAGGGAACCTCTGGAACCTCTTGTGCTTTCCGTTTTCATAGACAGCTTAATGCCTTACGGTATGTAGATTTCGGCGGTCCACCCTATAGCAAGTTCCGATAAAACTTAGTCAAATTTGAACACCTAATTTCTGGAATGACTAAAAAGGTCTTGCATTATTACCGCCGTTTTGGTAGACTGATCATGGATTTTGCATTGGTGCGTGGCTCCATAGTTGAAAAATGGGCAAAAATCATGCCTGCATGCGGAGTTTGCGTGCTTGGCACAGGTCTTGCTTAAATATTTGTGCCAAAGTGTATTGGCGTTCAGCCAAGGGGGCTGGTGGCGGAGTGTAGTTTAACGTTAACAATAGGTTTAAGCTCGTAACAAACCGAGTCACTCGGCAGGTCCAAGGAGAAGTATCCTTGAAGCAAGAAATGACCATATTCTACCCCTTGCTCGAATACGAACTTAACGCGGCTGAACGGTACAGCCGGTATGTGTCCCTCCTGATGATATCCTCGAAGGACGACCTGCCACGGGTCAAGTCTATTGTAAGTGACAATGTCCGTAACACGGACGTTTATTCCAGTTTCGATCACTCCATCATTATCTTGATGGGAGAAACCCAGAAAAACGACGCTTTAGGGGCCGTAAACCGCTTTCGGCGGTTGTTTCCAGGCCAGCAAGACCTGCAGTTTGCCATTGCCACCTACCCCGATGATGAAGTGAAGCCTGAAGGCTTGATCCGCACCGCTTATGACCGCCTGAATAGAGCCCGGCAACATTCAGAACTTGCGGTGGTGGCGGAAGACTAAGCCTCCTCTTCCCGCTTCAGGGATACACCAATACCTCTCTCTTGTATCCCCCTTCCTTTCTATACGCCCCGCCTTCGCCTTTCACTTTTCGCGTGTCCGCTTTGCCCCTCCCGAAAGGCCTGGACTGTCCAACCAGGGGCGATTTCCCGTAAAGACCTCCATTTCAGGCTCCGAGCGGCAAATGTTTGTCAATTCTGAATATAGTCCATCCGCCTAACATAGGGTTCTCCCGTTTAACACGTTTTTTATCTGCGCAAACTGCTAATATATCCGATTTCAACTGATAAATTCACAGAATTGGGTGGGATACTTGTCGCACAAGAATTTGGCATGGAACATGCTTTCGTAAAGGTCAGTTGTTCGTTGCAGGGATGCAGGGCCAAGCGAACGATGGTGCGGTTTGAACAACGGAAAGTCACTTTCAGAGGCGGTGAGTACCTCGGAAGGTTCAAGAAAACAAAGCAGTTGCGACAGGATATTGGGCTGCAAACGAGAAAGGAGCAGACATAAAATGAAAAAGGCGTTGATGGCAGTGGCAGTGGGGTTGATGTTCAGCGGAGCCGCGTTCGGCGTGAACATCACCATCCCGGACGAACATTTTCAGGGGTCCTCGGTGGGCTGGTATGGTCCGCAGGAAGACCAGGAAGTCGAGACGGGATGCATCACCGGGCAGGCGTGGGATTTGGAAGGTTTTTTCATGAACGGTTCCACCCTGACGATGGCGGGCGGCATTGATTTCATCAATGGCGTGCAAGGGATCAAAGTGGCGGACATCTTCTTCGATGTGAACGGGGATGCCCAGTATGGTTCCGGCGCCCATAAGCCGGCCAACTACAATCCCAGCCAGTTCGTGACGGATCTGTTCGGCTATGATTTTGTGATGGACATCAACTGGTCCAACCTCACCTACTCCGTGTATGACATCCGGGGCGGGGCGGTGTTGGAAACGGTGAACGAACAGATTAACGACTGCGCCAATCCGTGGCGGCGTTCGCAAGGCGGCACATTGCTGCTGAGCGGGCAAATCGCCTACCAGCGCAATCTGAATGACGCCGCGATGGCCGGCATGGGCTACGATGTCGTGGGCGGAACGCACAACATCGCGTCCGTGGATGTCAGTTGGCTGATGCCGTATCTGGAAAATGGCATGTTCATTGTGCACGCCACCGAGCAATGCGGCAATGACAACCTGATGGGAATGCATGTGGTTCCCGAGCCCTCGACCCTGTTGCTGCTGGGCTTGGGCCTCACGGGCATGCTGTTCCGCAAACGGTTCTGCGCGTAATCCGAATCAACCCCAAGGTATGCTGATAGCGAGGAGGTCCCGGACGGACCTCCTCGTGTTTTATGCGGGCGGGGAAGCCGGGGGGCGCAAAGGCGTGAAAGAATGTACGGGCCGTTGGCGAGGGAAAATCTACCGGCGTTGATCCAGACCGTACTTGAGAATACGGCGCCGCAGTATCTGATAGCTCATCCCCAGCATCTGGGCCGCTTTGCGGCGGTTCCATTGGCATTCTTCAAGAACTTCCAACATGCGCTCGGCGCTGGGGCCTTCGGAAAAATCTTCCTGGGGTTCTGTTTTTTCACTCCGGGCAAACGGCGGGGCGGGAACGGGGGTTGTTTTCGCCTCCGGGGGGGTGGAAAAAGGCCCCAATTCTTTTTTCCCCAGCGCGAGCCACCGCTTGATGGTGCTTTCCAGCTCCCGAACATTGCCCGGCCACTCCTGGTCACAGAGAGCCGCAATGTCCTGTTCATTGATTTGAAGAGCCAAGCCGCCGGTGTGGCGGGCATGTTTTTGAAGGAAGTGGTGCACCAGCAGGGGGATGTCTTCTTTTCGCTTGGATAATGGCGGCGCCCAGATACAGACTTCATTGAGGCGGAACAGGAGGTCGTGGCGGAAGGCCCCGGTTTTGACCTTCTCCTCGATGTTGGAATTGGTGGCCGCGACAATCTGCACATCCACCTTGGTGGAACTGCGGCTCCCGAGGCGGCTGAATTCCTTGTGTTCGATCACCTGCAAAAGCTTGGCCTGGAGATTGGGGTGCAGTTCGCCGATTTCGTCGAGGAAAATAATGCCTTTATTGGCGAGACCAAAGCGCCCGGGCTTCGCTTCGTTGGCGCCCGTGAAGGCGCCTTTTTCATATCCGAACATTTCACTTTCCAGAAGCGGTTCCGGCAGGGCGCTGCAATTGACTTTGACAAAAGGATACTCGCTGCGCCGGGACAACCGGTGGATTTCCCGCGCCACCACATCCTTTCCCGCGCCGCTTTCCCCCCGGATAAGGCAGTTGAGATCGGTCCGGGCGACTTCCCGGAGCATGGCGCGCAATTCCTGCATGGCGGGGCTTTCGCCGACCAGCAGGGAGGCGTCCGCGCGGTGCGCCACAGGCCCCGCCGCCGCCGCGTGCGCTTTTTTGTTCCGGGCTTGGAGTGCGTTCGCCAATTCGCCGCGGACACTGGCCAGGCTGAACGGCTTGGGTAGAAACCCCCATGCGCCGCGCCGGATGCATTCTATCACCGTTTTGGGGGAAACATCGGTGGAGGTGCACACAATCAAGGAGGATTTCCCGACATGGGTCAGCAGCGAGAGGGTTTCCAGGGTGAAACCGGCTTCCGGCAGCAATTCCATCAGCACCAGCGGGGTGCGCTCCTGTTCAATGGTGCGGATGGCCTCGGCGACGGTATAGGCCATCTTGACCTGATAGCCGGAATGGGTCAGGCCCTTTTCAAGGGTCCATCGCACGCCCGGATCCGTGTCAATGACCAGAAGATTTTGGTCTTCTTTTCCATTCACGGGGGTATGGAGGCTGGTGGAGGTCATTCGGCCTCCGCTGCCGCCATGGCCGGGCCGTGCATCATGGCGTTCTGGGGGAGTTCAATGCGAAACGTCCAAGCGGTTCCGCCATTGGGGTATTCGACGAGCAGCTTGCCGGCGCACCGTTGAATCGCCCGCTGCGCCAGCATGAACGCGGGGCCAATCCGGGAATCCAACAGGGGGGACTGGCCCAGCAGCGCCGACATGTCAAACCATTCCGCCTTCTTCCCCTGGAAACGCAATTCAACCACCACCCGCGCCGGAGGTTCTTCCGCGAGGCGGAGTTCCAGGCCGCCCTCGTCATCGGCCAGCGTCATCGCGGTGGCCAGCACATCCACGAGCGTGCGCACCAACATTTCCACATTCAGCAATACGCATTCGCACGGGGCTTCGTAGTGTTTGACAATAGCCAACTGCCGGTACTGCTTTGACAAGGTCACCACCCCCAGGGCCTGATCAACGCATTCCGGCAGGGACACGGTTTTCACGGACCCTTTTTGCGGGGCGGACAACCGCTGAAATTCCTGAATGGAGCGGTTGATCTTTTGGGCATTTTCCTGGATGATCGTTGCGGCTTCCGCGGTTTCCCCGGCGGGAGCGCTTTCGCCAATGATATCCGCGGCCATCTGAATGGCCGTCAGCGCCTGCGACACGCCTTTGAACAATTCCATGGCAACCCCCCCGAGGGTGGCCTGTGCCGAGGCGTGCAGAAAAAGCTGGGCTTCGCGCCATTCCATGGCCAGAATATTGGCGCAGAAACGGAGAAATTCCTCGCATTCCTTGTCAACCGGAGGCTCCGGTTCGAGATAGAATCCGACCACGCACGCGGTGCGCCCCCAGAAGGTGAGGGGGTAGAGGAGGGCTTTCAGGCGGGCCGGATCAAGGTGGGTGTGCCGCCCCACGGAGTCCGTCAGCAATTCCTCCAGGGATAAGACGGTGGAAAAACCGTCCATCGCGGGAATTTCCGACGAGATCACCACCACCTCCTGGTTCTCATCGCGCAGCGCCGCGATGAATTCCCGGGACGCATGGGAACACAGTGCCACGCACACCACCGGCGCATGCCGGGCGGTTTCCTCGAGTGTCTGCCGGAACTGGCGTTCATCCGTATAGCATTCCGAAGAGGCCCGCGCCAGATTGAGAAGCGCATGCCGCCGCTCGTTAACCACCTGGCAATGATCGGCATACTGCCGGATGTCCGCCGTGGCTTCTTCCACCCGCCGGGCCAATTGCTCGCGTTCCTCGGTCAACAGGGCGAGAAGCCGGTCCCGTTCTTTCAAGGCCTTGTGGTGTTCCACCGCGCGTTCCACGGCCACCTTCACGGAATCATAATTCATCGGCTTCACCAGATAATCAAAGGCCCCCGCGCGCATGGCTTCCACCACCGCATTCAACCGGGATTCCGAGGTGAAAATCACCGGCACACAACTGGGATGGGCGGCCTTAATCTCCGGGAGAAGGCTTAATCCATTGCCATCCGGCAGGCCCAAATCCACCAAGGCGCAGGAAAACGGGGCGGCGTTCATCACCCGCCGCGCTTCGGCGCAGGAAGCGGCAAACACAAAGGTGTAGTAATCGTTGCCCAGGAATTCGGAAACCAACGATTGGAGCGCGGGATCATCTTCTATGATTAGGATGGCTTCCTTCTCATCCGAAGGCTCGCTCACCATGGCACCATTCCCCATACCGATAAAATCCGCCTCTTTTTATTCATGATCCGTACACGCGCCTACATGGACTCTTCACTGCGGTACATGCATAAACGCGTTTGTATTACTTGGCCCACGCCCATACACCCGCGCCGTCATAATACCAAAATCAGACCCTTCCGCTCGATCACCTACAGCCAACCATAAACTCTTGACATCACCCGCCAAATCATCCAAGCCTGCAAAAATCCAACAAAATACTAGCACAAACAAATTCTTAAATCAATTGAAAAAATCGCCAAGCCCCCCCATCCGTATGGCAGATGTTACGCCTGCCTGAAACCGGGTTGGGAATCCCTCTTTCATGGATGCCGGGATTGCACGGCGAGTGGTTCATGGGAAATGCTGTACAATACTGTCCAGCAATTTTGGAACCCGACAGGAAAGACAGGTGACCCTATGGACGAGCATGAGAGTACGCCCGAGGCCGTGGAAGCGGCGGAGCGCGATTGGATTGACGCGCTGGACGAGTATATCGAACAGTACGGCCCGAAGGCGGCGGAAGCCTTGTTGCGCCGCATGCATGATCATGCGTATGTGCGCGGGGTGCGGAAGCCGTTCCGGGTGAAAACGCCGTATGTGAACACCCTCCCGCCGGATCAGCAGCCGCCCTATCCCGGCGACCGGGAACTGGAGCGCATCTGCAAATCCATCATCCGGTGGAACGCCATGGCGATGGTGGTGCGGGCGAACCGTGAAAGCGACGGCATCGGCGGGCACATTTCCTCCTTCGCTTCCTCCGCCACGCTGTATGAGGTGGGGTTCAATCATTTCTTCCGGGCGCGTTCCGAAGACTACGGCGGCGACCAGTTGTATATTCAGGGCCACACCGCGCCGGGCATTTACGCACGGGCCTTTCTCGAAGGGCGCCTCACCGAACAGCAACTCCAGAACTTCCGGCGTGAATTGCGTGAAGGCGGCGGGCTTTCCTCGTATCCGCATCCGTGGCTCATGCCCGGCTTCTGGCAGTTCCCCACGGTCTCGATGGGGCTCGGCCCGATCATGGCCATTTATCAGGCCCGGTTCAACCGTTACCTCGAGCACCGCGGCCTGAAACCGCCCAACGGCGGGCGCGTCTGGGCGTTCTTGGGCGATGGCGAATGCGACGAACCGGAAACACTCGGGGCCATCGGGCTGGCCTCCCGCGAAAAGCTGAGCAACCTGATCTTCGTGGTGAACTGCAATCTCCAGCGGCTCGACGGGCCGGTGCGCGGTAATGGCCGGATCATCCAGGAACTGGAATCCATCTTCCGGGGCGCGGGCTGGAATGTCCTCAAAGTGATTTGGGGCAGTGATTGGGACCCCCTTTTCGAAAAAGACACGGAACATATCCTCCAGCACGTGCTTGGCGAATGCGTGGACGGGGAATACCAGAAATTCACCGTATCCTCCGGCGCCTATATCCGCCAGCGGCTCATGGAGCATGATCCGCGCGTAGGCGAGGTGCTCAACGCTGTGACGGACGAACAACTCCGCAAACTCAAGCGGGGCGGCCATGATCCGGTCAAGGTGTACGCGGCCTACGCCGCCGCCGTCAACACCGAAGACGCCCCGACCGTGATACTCGCGAAAACCATCAAGGGCTATGGGCTGGGGGAAAGCGGCGAAGGGAAAAATGTCACGCATCAACAGAAGAAACTGAACGAGGACGAGCTGCGCGAATTTCGCGGGCGGTTTGGCATCCCCATTTCCGATGAAGACGTCGCCTATGCGCCGTTTTACAACCCCGGCCCGGAGCATCCGGCGATTCGCTATCTGCGGGAACGCCGCGCGGCGCTCGGAGGCTTTCTGCCAAGCCGCACTGTGCTGGCGCCGCCTTTGCCCGCGCCCCCCGAAGCGCTGTTCGCCGAATTTCATGCCGGCAACACCCGGCCTGTCTCCACCACCATGGCGCTGGTGGGCATTCTCCGCAAATTGCTCGCCGACAAGGAACTTGGGAAGCTCATCGTGCCCATCGTGCCGGACGAGGCGCGCACTTTCGGCATGGAGGGGCTCTTCCGCCAGATCGGCATCTATGCCTCCCAAGGGCAAAGGTACGAACCGGTGGATTCGGACGCGCTCCTGTATTACAAGGAAGCGGTGGACGGACAAATCCTCGAGGAAGGCATCACGGAAGCGGGCTCCATGGCGTCGTTTATCGCGGCGGGCACGGCCTATGCCTCGCACGGCATCAACACCATTCCGTTTTTCATTTATTACTCGATGTTCGGCCTGCAGCGCATCGGCGATCTCGTGTGGGCCGCGGGCGACATGCGCTGCAAAGGGTTCCTGATCGGCGCCACCGCCGGCCGCACCACGCTGGCGGGCGAGGGGCTCCAGCATCAGGACGGGCACAGCCATGTGCTGGCGAGCGCCCTGCCCACGCTCCGCTGTTACGATCCCGCGTTCGCGTATGAAATCGCGGTGATTGTGCGCGAAGGCCTCCATCGCATGTATGCACTTCAGGAAGACCTGTTTTATTACCTCACCGTGGGCAATGAAAATTACACGCAGCCGCCCATGCCCAACGTGGAAAACATCCGGGAGGCCATTCTCCGGGGACTGTATAAATTCCGTGCTTCCGCCCGGGAAGACCTGCCGCATCACGCGCACTTGCTGGGCAGCGGCGCCATCCTGAACGAGGCGCTCAAGGCGCAAGGCCTGCTGGAGCGTTATGGCGTCGCGGCGGATGTGTGGAGCGTCACCAGTTACAAGGAACTCCGCCGCGAGGCCCTCGAAACCGAACGCTGGAACCTGCTGCATCCGGACGCCGCGCCGCGCACCCCCTATGTCACCGCATGCTTCAAAAACGAAACCGGACCGGTGGTGGCGGCCTCGGATTATATGAAGCTGCTGCCGGACAGCATCGGGAAATGGGTGCCGGGCGGTGTCACGGCGCTTGGCACGGACGGTTTCGGGCGCAGTGAATCCCGCCACGCATTGCGTGATTTTTTTGAAGTGGACGCGCGTTTCATCACCCTGGCCGCCCTGAGCGCCTTGACCCGGAACAAACTGATCGAACCCGGCGTTGTTCAAAAGGCCATGGAGGAGCTGGAAATCTCCCCCGAAAAGATCAACCCCATGCGGGCGTGAACCCGCCGTGCGCCATTCGGACAACATACCCGCGGACACCCCGAAAAACACGCTATTGCTGTGGATAATGATCCTGGGCGCGGCATTGCTGCTGGCCGCCCTGGCATGGCCCCTGTTCACGCACCAAGTGTATGTCGAAGACGATCTCGCCGCGTTTCATTTGCCCTTTCGGGCGTTTTATCAGCAATGCCTGGTGAAGGGTGATAGCTTCCTTTGGGACCCCCATGTGTTTAACGGCTATTACCTGCATGGGGAAGGGCAGATGGGGATGCTGCATCCTTGGCATTGGCTGCTCTACCGTTTTTTGCCCCTGGATACGGCGTTCATGCTCGATCTCGTGTCGAGTTATCCCCTGGCGCTGTTCGGCATGTGCTTTTTCCTGCGTCGGCATTCCCTGACCCGTGAGGCGGCCCTTTTCGGCGGGATACTCTGCGCTTTCATCGGCTTCAACATGAACCACTACATGCACATGCACTTTGTGGCGGTGCTCGCGCATCTTCCCTGGAGCTTATATGCCCTGGACCGCGCGGTGAACAGCCCGGCGCCGCGGCGCTGGTGGGCGGCCGTGATTGGGTTGGGCGTGTCGCAACTGCTCATGGGATTCCCGCAGGGGGTGTACTATGCATGGCTCATGGAAGCCGTGTATGTTCTGTTTCTGGCCCTCGCCTTGAAGGCGGTGTGGATGCCGCCCTTGTTTGCCTTGGCGAAAGCACTCACCGCGGGAATTGCCGCCGCTCAATTGCTGCCCACGTGGGACATCATGACCCACTCCTTCCGGGCCGCCCCTTCCATGGACATGCAATTGTCCGTTTCGCTGCACCCCCTGAATTTTCTCAGCCTGTTGAATCCCTATCTCTTTCAATGGCGTTATTTCGGGCCGATAAAAGGCGATGAACCCTGGGATGCGCCGTACTTGGGCGCCGCCGCCACTACCTTGCTGCTGCTGGCCTTGATTCGTTTCCGGACGCTGCGCACCGGGAGAAGGCTTGCGGTATTTGCCCTTGTGCTGATGCTGATTGGCGCGTTTTCCGCACTGGGAAGATATGGGTTTCTCCATCCGCTGTATGCGTGGCTGCCGTTGGTGAATAAATTCCGCGCGCCGGGGCGGCATCTGTGCATCGCCCACACCGGCTTCGCCATCCTCGCCGCGGTTGCCTTTTCATATTTGCAGCAACAGAACGCCTCCGAGTCGAAACGCCGCGGGTCCTATTGGCCGCTGTGGGCCATTCCCCTCTCCAGTCTGTTTCTGACATTCATCGTACTGGTGCTTCGGACTCACACCGGGTCGCCCTGGAATGAAACCCTGCGCCACTTCACCATGTCCGCCGGACCGCTCTTGCTTGGCATGATACTTGTTTGTGCCGCGGCCCTACTGATACTTCTCGCCGCCTCCTCGTTGCCAAGGTGTGCTTCGGAACGCCTTTGCCTTAATCGCCGTGCCTTGATCGCCCTCGCCCTTCTCACCGTCGCGGACATTGCCCTTTACAGCCTCCGCCACAAACCCCATGAAACCATGGATGCCTTCATCAACGAAATCGCGTATCCCCCCGCGCCCCCCGGCACGCGCATTGACTCCGACATCCATCCCATGTTCATGAACCGCTATGGCATGAAAGGCTATCGCGGCGTGTACGGCTACGCCTCCTTCATGCCGGAACGCCGCCTCGATTTCACACAGGAAACACCCCTGCGGCTGGCCGGTGTCGAATGGCGGCAAACCCGGCATATTGCGTCGCCTGAACTTGCCGCCGCCAAAGAACGCGGCGAAGCATGGGTGCCGCTTCAGGGAGCCTTTCCCCGCGTGCGCTTACTGACCCAAACACACCAAAGCGCCAATCCCGCCAAGGACATCGCCACCCTCAATCCGGCCCAAACCGCCCTGGTGGACCAACCCCTTGACCTCCCGCCCGGAACACCCGGCCACGTTTCGATCATCAAAGATCGCCCCGGAATCCTGGTGATCCACTCCCAAACCGGTACACGCCAACTCCTCACTGTGGCCGAAAGCTGGAATCCCGGCTGGCACGCGTCCGTAGATGGACAACGCACGGAGTTGCTGCGCGTGAATGGCGACTTTTTCGGCACACTCGTCGAACCCGGCGATCACGAGGTGCGGTTCGTCTTTGCCCCGGACAGTTTCAAGACCGGCCTGTGGATATCGCTCGCAAGTGTGGTGATCACCATGATGGGGCTTTGGTTCTTTTCCCCCAAAGGCCCTCATAGTGAGTCCCGTCTCCAGGGCGCGTCGAATTAATGCATGACATATAAGGAGAAATCTGCTACAAAAAATTTCATCCGCCCCCAGACCACAGTTCCAACCTCAACAGGGAGACCTCGATGGACCAACACTGGGCGCCTGCCCCGGAACCGCGCAACCAACAGGTGTTGTTTCGCATGATGCTGGACGAGATTGTGGCGGCGGATCATCCCATCCGCACGGTGGAGGCGCTATTGAACGCCTGTGACTGGGCTTCCTGGGAAGCGCGCTACGATGGTCATATGGGCCAGCCGCCCATTCACCCCCGGCTGATGGCGGGAAGCATCCTGTACGGCCTGATGCGCAACCTGCGCAGCAGCCGTCAATTAGAGGATGCGACAAAGGAGCGGCAGGACTTCCGGTGGTTTCTGGAAGGCCGTGAAATCGATCATTCGACGTTTTGCCTGTTCCGGACGGCGCATGAGAAGGCACTAAAAGGGCTTAACCGGCAAATTGCCAAGGCGGTTTGTGCGGCCGACAATCTGAAGAAGCGCATAAGGTTGATGGCTGGGCCGAAAAAACTGTTCAGAGGGCCTCCCGGCAATCCAAGAACAGCCCGATCAGGGGCCATTACAGGCTGGGGCGGGGTATACCGATTCCCGGCATGCGATATAATTATAGGTGCAGGAGCGCCGCATAATGTCTTATGATATGTGAATATGCATTAAATCGACACGCCCTCCAGGTGGGAGATTTAAGGAGAAAATACGTATGAAACGAATCGTAATCGTTGCGATGGCATTATCCGTGTTGGCGATGGGCTGTGACAAAAGCTTCTGGCAAAAGGCCAGTCAGCCGCCGCAGCCCGCCGCGCCCACCAAGGCGGAAATCCAGGCCAAGGTCAAGCCCATCATCGAGCCGTTCAAGCAGATATTGAACTCGCCGCAGCCGGAGGATCAGGTTCCGCTGCCGGTGGAAACACGGAACCAGGTCATCAACGGGCTTCGCGACGCCCAGATGCAATACGGTCAATATGAACAGGGCCAGGAGACACTCCGGGAAATCGGCGATGAAATTGCCGAGATAGCCAAACGCGCCCGCGGCCAGGAACGCTGGCTGCTTGTGGAAGCCTGTATTGATGCCTACGAACTGCTGAACCTGCACAGCGAAGTGCTCAGCCGTCTGGATGACCACGCCAAACTGATGATTGCCAAGCCCAAGGTGGAAGTGAAGGGCTTTCTGGAAGACAAGCAAACCAACGCCATCAATATTTTCGTGCAGACCACCGATCGGAGCACGGGAAAGATCAAAACCACCACCCGCCGCGAAGGCGAGGAATTCGACGACCTGCGCATTGTCCGCATCATCGGAAACAACCACGCCGTGGAATTCGAATACCTCAAAATCCCCGGCTTGACCTTCAAGGTCAAAGGCCCCAGTTTTCAATAAGCGATCCCGCACGCCCCTCCATCAGGCCCTGCATCATCGGGGAAAAAACAGGCCGTCTGCATATGGCCCCCATTGAGCACAGCGCAAATTACCGGCTTATTAGGGACGAACCGGTGCATCGAATGGCGCTTTGGCAAACGCCCCTTATGGCGTCTTAAACCTGTCCGCGGGCTTCGAGGTGTACGCTGAGGGTATTCAAGACGGTGACGGGCGGGCGCGCCGTGATGATCACCCGCACGGATTGGTTTTCAGGAACCATGCGGTGGGTGATGCCGATGGTCCCGTCGGCATCTTCACAATGCACGTGCACCGCGCCCACGTGCGGCGGCACGCGCAGTTCGATGGTTTTCACAATCACGGGGCTGTCGAACGAAAGATGCAGTTGCTGGCGGCAGGTTCCGGAGACCTCTTCCGTATATTGGAGCCATCCCAGGCAGGCGGGGGTAAACAACGGGGTGTTCAACGTGTGCCATCCGGGGAAAAGGTGCGGGGCCACCCGGAGGGATTGTTCGGGAATATTCAGTTCAAGCCCTTGCACGGCATACAACACATGCCACAAGGATAAGGCGCTGAGATGCCTTCCCAGACTGTCTTGGGCCAGGGTGTTTTTCCCCAGGTCCCATTTGTCTGGAAAATTGAAGGGGGAACATTGCTGGTAATTCAACGCCTGCGAATACTGTTCGAGCAAGCGCAGGGCCTCCTCCGTGCGCCCCCGGTATATCAACAGGCAGGCCAGATGCGCGCTGTCAAACCCGGGCCAGATCAGGTTTTTCGGAACATGCGGCGGCGTCCCGGAATCCGTGGTTTCCTGTTGCCGGGGCATGTGCCGGATCAAGCTGTCCAGCGCGCGCTGGATATGACTTGGGTGGAACAGGGTTCCCAAGCCCAGGAAATCCGCATACCACTGCCCGGCCAGTTGCGCGGGGTGGCAGATCGGGTCGGAAGCATTCCGGCCGATCCGGTAATAGCCGAGCCGGCCGTCCCAAAAAAGGCGTTCAAAAGCGGCCGCCGCTTTTTTATGGAGGTCCTCATAGCGTGCGGCTTCATCCATTGCGCCCTGGCCGCGCAGGAGTTTTGCGTAGGCGCAGAGCGCGGCCGTCCAAAGGCCCGAGGCGGGACTATTCGGCCCCGCCACCGTTACTCCGTCGTGTGTAATGCTTTCCATTACGTCTGGAATGCCATCCTGATCGCGGTCCGGGACCAGGGTGGCCGATATGGCGGCGCGCGCGGCGGGCATCAGTTCCTGGAGCCGCGGCAGGCTGCCCGTGAAGAGGTAATTGCGGTATAGGGAGAGCACAAAATGGGCGCACCGCTCCATCTGGCCGCCGTCCGTTTCATCAAAAACCGGCTCAAAAGAACCGGCGGCACCCAGCTTCTTGCACAAGCGTCCGGGGGGGGAGGCGGGCATGGCCCGGGCAATTTGCGCCAATTCGTTTTCCTCGAAACGCGGGAAAAACAGCACGATGCTCAGGGTGCTGTACAGCCGCAGATTCGCCCCGCGCAGGGAGGGTTCCTGCGGGCTCTCCAGGAATCCGATGCGGCCATCTTTGGCGTACAGGGAATTGGTGCACAAAATCTGGGTGCTGTTGACCAGCAGGCGGTTGATCCACGGCGGGAGCGATGAGGTGCGGAGGCGTTTCTGCCAGTCTTCCACCGCCTTGAAAAAATACACCTGATGCCGAAGCCCCTTGCGGGCCACGTCCACGGCATGGGAGAATTTATTCGTGTAGCCATTCCCCATCAGGACGCCCTGTGCCTCGTTGCGCGGACAATACCATGTCAACACGAAATCCGCCCGGTGTTCCTGTTTGGGGGGCAGGTGAAAGGAGGAGCACACCGCGCCCGAATTCATTCGCCCGCTCCCGGAAACGCAATGGAGCACATCGCCATGCTCCAGGAACCGTTTCCACAGGTGTTCCCAATCCTCCGGCGATTCGGCATCCCACACAAAGGCGGAGACTAGACTGTCTTTCCCGCGGCGCGCGGCGAGGCAATAGTGGCCGTGCGCATTCGTGGGGGTTTCCCGGGGCGAACCAAACTCGACCGCATTGAACAGCCGTGTTCCGCCATTGGCGGCGGGCGGGAGAGGCGATGATTCCCCTTCTTCCTGTTCCTCCACCAGGATCGGCTTGATCCGTCCGGGGTCCGCGGAAACCCGCGGTCCGGTCCGGCCACAGAGATTTTCCCAATTGAAGAGCGCGGATACAGTAAGCGTTGTCTCGGTCGGATTCATGAAACGGACGCTAAAGAAGAGGGCCGGCATGGTGGAGGCATCGTAATCAAAGGGAATCAGGGGGGCGAAGGCGGTCCACACCACCTGCACGGGGCATTCCACATCCTTGATCTGATAATGCACGGCGGGATAGGCGCCGCGCCACAGGAGCAGGTCCCGGTTCAACCGGGGCGGCTTCCCGTTTTGTGCGGGGGGGGCGTTTTCCGGGGCATGCTGCAAAATGCGGCCATACACCGATTCCTTCGAGGCCACCCGGATGGCCATGAAGGTATGTTCGGCTTGGGGGATGTACGACGCCGGCAGCCGGTTATTGTTGATCGAGATATTGCGGAAGCGCCCGTCCGCGCACAACTCCATGGCGCCCGTGCCAATGCCGCCCAGCGGCACCCCATGGTGTTCTTTTCCCATTGTATTCATGCTGTCAGACATAAAGCCGGTTTTTCCGCCACACCCATTGCCCAACGCGGCAACGAATCCCTATTGTAACAAGAATCCTTGTGGCCGGCGATTTTTGCCATGGGCGTCCGTCCGCACGGGCTTTGTGCCGGACGCACCGCGCTTACAAGGTCCAGCCGTCCCGGTACGGCGGGTTCAACAGTTTGTTGGCGTCGTCATCGTTGGTGAAGCGCATGGCCGCACCGTCCCATTCGAGTTTGCGGTCTTTCAAGCGCATGGCCAATACGCCGAGCAGGACCATGGTCGTGAGCGCGCCGCCATACTCGAAATTCGAACTCGCGGGATTCCCATCCTTGCACGCGCGCACCCAATCCTGTTCGTGCGCGCCCTGGCCTTCCTTCACGCGAGGCATGGTCTTCGGCGGTTGTTTGTAGTCCCGCATCAGTTCCTTGGGCAACAACCGAAGCCCGCCCGCGCCGTGCGAACCGTGCACTATGGTTCCTTTTTCACCCACCAGCAGCGCGCCGTTGCTGTCAAACCGCTGATGCGGCGCAAAATCCCTTGGAATCGGCGGCAGGAGCCGTCCGTCGTACCACGTCAACGCCACCGGCGGCATTTTCCCCCGCGCCGGGAACTGATACCGGATAATGGCCGCGCGCGGATACGTTTCCTCGCTCACTTCTTTCTCCCAGTGGGTGGTTGTGGCTTCGACGCTGACCGGGTGCCCGAGTTTCAACCCCCAAAACGACGGGTCCAGAATATGGCAGCCCATATCGCCCAGAGGACCCGTGCCGAAATCCCACCAGCCCCGCCACGTGAGCGGACAATAAATGGGATGGTACGGGCGGTACTTCACCGGGCCCAGCCACAAGTCCCAATCCAGCGTATCCGGCACCGGCGGTGTTTCCGCCGGACGCTTCATTACCGGAAATGTGGACCACGGATCGCCGCCCACCGGACGGTCGCTCCAGGCGTGCACTTCCCGGATGGGCCCCACCGCGCCGTCCTCGATCCATTCGCACAGCCGCCGGATACTGTCCGAAGAATGCCCCTGGTTGCCCATCTGCGTCTGCACCTTGCACTCCC
>CAYXPO010000032.1:0-16521 GCA_964466925.1 uncultured Nitrospirales bacterium | reverse complement strand
CGCTTTCATAGGTTGTTTGCTCCTTTCTAGACTTACACTTTCTAGGCGCCTTGATGCGCCGGCAAGCGACGTGGCGCGGACAGGGTGTCACCCACCGGCCCGGCATTCGATTTGACGGAATACGCCGGAATGCGCACGGGCGCATCTTGCCGGCCGGCCTGCTGGCTGTTCCAGCTTCCCTGGCCCGCGTTCTGGCTTGTGGACGAGGCGATCTCCACCTGTCCCACTTCCAGGCCATCCCGCCCCAAGTCGTCGCGCAACCCCGGCAATAGCGATTGCAGGGTTTAGCGCACCACCGGATTCGCCGACACCAGCCGCACCGACACATCATCACCCTGGCTGCGCACTTCAATATGCATTTCGCCCAACGATTCGGGGATCAACCGCACACGGAGGGTGGTCCCGCCCTGGTGCACCAAATACCGCACGCTCTTAACCGTGAAGGCATCCAGCGTTTGCAAGGTGGGACGATCCAAGGCCGTTGTATTATTCGCGGTTTGACCGCCGGTCAACGCCCCGGACGCTTTCGGCATATCCAAGGTGGTGTGCCCGGCCATCGAAGACGTGTTCGACACCTCCGTGGAGACGCCGGTTAAACGCGGCGAGGTCTCCCCCGCCACCTTCATATCCTCGCCTTGCGGGCTGACGGATTTTTTTTGCATCCGCAGCGCCACCGTGTCCGATTCAAGCGTTTGCGCGAAACGCGCGGGATTCACCGCCGCGTGCTTCTCCGCGCCTTGCACAGGCGCGAAATCCGGCGCCGGCAACGGCTTGACGTCCACCTTCGGCGCAGGTTTCACCACGGGAAGCTCCTCCGAAGCCTCGGTTGGGGCCGAGTCCTCCGGCAAAGCGACGGGCGGCATGGGCGTGTCCTTGGCGGTCTCCACAGGCGGGGCGGCGGCAACGGGCGTTTCCGAAGCCGCCACCGCGGCCTTTGCGGCCGCAGCGCCTTCAGCCGCCTTGGCGGTTTTTGGAATCATTCCCGGATCGCTTGCCCCCACGGCTGGCAGCACCACATATTCGGCTTTGCTTGCCGCCTGGACCGGGGTTGTTGGGGAACCCTCCACAGGCAGGGCATCACGCGCCGGGGAAGCCGTGATCTCATATTCCGCGGCAGCGGGAACCGCCTTCGGAATGTGAGCCATTGCGGCCTCCAAATCGGCCACCACCAGCGGTTGCACCACCGTGGATTCGGAGACCGCTGAAAGCGCCTCTTCCACCACGGGTGAAACCATGGCCGCGGTTTCGTCCGCGGAGGGTTGAGAATCCGCGGCGGACACTTGCCCGTCCAGAAGAACGGACCCCTCCGAATTCGCCAAAAACGCCGCGGCCGCCGCGCTGTTCGCGCCCGCCACCGCATCTTCGGCTGCGCCACCGGTTTCCGTGGCGGCGGACGGCGGGATTGGCATGGCGTTGGTGGCTGCCAACACGTTCAACCCCAGCAACGCCATCAACGGATTCCACTCCGCATCCGTTTCGTTCGCCGTGTCTTGTCCATCAGCGGGAGAGGCTTCTCCCGCGGACGATTGCGGCGCAAGCACCGCGCGCGCCTCGGAGAACACCTGGGCAAAACCCGCTCCTGATGCGGAGCCGGCATTTGCATTGCCAACAGGCAACGCGCCGCTTGCGGCCTCTGGATCAGATTGGATGGATTGCATCATTTCGATATACATGCATTCTTCACCTCCTTTCGGTTGCGATTTGGAAAAACGTGAAACACCCTGATCTCACAGGGGTGGATTGTGAAAACAGTAAAGAAAAGCCTTCGCTTCGCCGATGCTTAAGCAGGCATCAGAGGGTGGGTTCCTGCAACAGCCGCAGGATGCGCGTGGCGGCCTCGGTTTTCATGGCCTCCACGATTTTGCCCCGCTCCTTCGGCTTCACCAGATTCAAGATCGCCGCGGCGTCTTCCGGCGGAAGATTCTCCAGCCGCTCCGCGGCTTTGTCCGGCTTCATCGCCGCCAGCGTCGTGGCGATCGTTTGCAAACGGGTTTCCCGTTCTTTCTTCGCATCGTCCAAGCCCCCCAACACCTGTTTCTGGAGTTCCTCCAGCTTTTTCTGCATTTGCGTCAGCTCCTGTTCACGCTGCGCCAGTTGCGCGTCACGCTGCTGGAGTTGCGCCTCCCGCTCCTTCAGATCATTTTCCTTCTTCTTCAACTGCTGGGCCAGCGCGCCTAACGGATCCCCGTGTGCTTCCTCCGCCGCTTTCCCGGAGGACTCCCCCGTCTGACCCGCGGGCGCCGCGGCTTCGCCGGAAAGACTGCCCGTGGCCCACAGCGCCGCCCCGAACGCACCGGCGAAGGAAAGTATCGCCAACATCGCCAAGACCACGATCTTCATGGTTTCCGCTGCTCCTTCTTCCGCGCGGCTTCCACGCGCCGGGGTACTATGCCTATCGCGGCATAATTTGTCGCGGCCTCATCCAGCGACCGCTGCTCCATCTTTTGAAAATGCGCCTGAAACGCCCCTTGGTGCCGCTCCTTCAACTTCTCCATGATGCGCTTGCGTTTTGTCGCCTCCTCCAAATCGGCCCGCTTGCCCTCCGCCACCGCCTCCAACTGCCGGATTTCCGCGTCCTTGGCCACGGCGCGCCGGGCCAGATGCCGTTCATATTGATAATACCGGCGGACGTCGCTGGCGTCGAATTCATGCCGGCTCGCCTCCCCCGCATGCGCCAATGTCCGCCGCTGCTCCTCCAGGAGGGATTCCCGCTGCTCTTGCGCGGCGCGCACCTGACGGCGCGCCTCCGCCAAGGCCATCGCCTTGATATCCTCCTGGCGCTTGCGTATCCGCAACAACGTGCTGTACTGAAACGTCCTTTTAATCGCCATGCCGTTTCACCGGTTTCACCTGCATTACTATAGGCCTCTTTCCCATAAACCGCAATCCCCGCGCCGTCACCCGCGCAATACGGACGCCATTTGACCTTCCAGCGTGTCAAACGGCGATTTTTCATACAAATCCTGCCGCAAGAAATCCCGCACCTTCGGCATCAGGCGCAATGAGGTGTCAATCTCCGGATTGCTCCCCGCCACGTACGCCCCGATGTTCACCAAATCCTCCGCATCCCGGTACACCGCCAGTATCTGCCGGAGACGCGCCGCCAACTTCCGGTGATTTTCCGAGGTTATCTCCAGCATCGAGCGGCTTACGCTCTCCAGCACGTCCACCGCCGGATACTGGCCGCGCGTCGCCAACGACCGCGATAACGCGATGTGGCCGTCCGTGATGCTGCGCACCGCGTCCCCGATGGGATCATTCAAGTCATCCCCCTCGACCAACACCGCGTAAAACCCCGTAATGCTGCCGCAGTGCGCCGTTCCCGCGCGCTCCAGCAACTTCGGCAGCAACGCATACACCGACGGCGGGTAGCCCTTCGTCGTCGGCGGCTCGCCAATCGCCAGCCCCACCTCGCGTTGCGCCATCGCGAACCGCGTCACCGAATCCATCATGAGCATCACGTCAAGCCCTTGCGCGCGGAACCATTCCGCAATCGCCGTCGCCGTATAGGCCCCGCTCAGCCGCACCAGCGCCGGTTCATCCGAGGTCGCCACCACCACCACCGATCGCTTCAACCCTTCCGGACCCAAATCCAGCTCGATAAAGTCACGCACTTCGCGTCCGCGTTCCCCCACCAGCGCAATCACATTCACATCCGCGTTCGTATTGCGCGCGATCATGCCGATCAGCTTGCTCTTGCCCACCCCGCTCCCCGACATGATCCCCACCCGCTGCCCTTTGCCGCAGGTGATGCACGCGTCCACGGCCCGGATGCCCGTGGCGATGGGTTCGGTGATGCGTTGCCGGCGCAACGGCGGGGGCGCGGGCGCAATGAGCGGCATCTCCGCTTCCCATTCCACCGGCGGCCCGTCATCTATCGGCTGCCCCAATCCGCCAATGGCCCGGCCCAACAAGGCCATCCCCACCCGCACCGTGCGCGGTTTGTGGGTGGGAATCAAAACACTCCCCGGCCCAATGCCCTGCATGTCGCCCAAGGGCATCAATAAAATCCGATCCTCCCGGAATCCCACCACTTCCACCGGTATCTTCAGCGATTCGCCCCGCGGACGCACATGGCACAAATCGCCAATTTTCATCGCGGGACCCGTGGCCTGCAACGTCAACCCCACCACGTCCGCAATTTTCCCAAACGCATGCAGCGGTTCTTCGCGTCCCACACGGCGGCAGTACGGCTCTAAATCTATCGTGCTCATGATTACCCCGCCAGGGATTCCAAGACCGTCGAAAGCAGGGTCTCCAGCCGGGCATCCGCCTGCATTAGCCGGGATTCGATCACACAACCGCCCGGATTCACCGACTCATCCGCCTCTATCGTAAGTTCCTCCACCCCTTCAAAATCCTCCAGCAGCGCAATCTTGTGAAGCCGCAGCGCCTCCATATCCGCCGGGTTCACCCGCGCCGTCACCGCCTGCCGATCCGCAATCTTCGCCAAGGCCCGGCGCGCCACCGCATGGATCAATTCCGGATCCGTGCGCACTTCCCGCTGCAACACCCGCTCCGCAATAATGGTGGCCAGCGCCACCACCTGCGGCTCCAGGGAATCCAAAAAGGCCTGCCGCGCCCGCGTAATGGCCTCCGCCGCCGCATTCAAGGCTTCCGCCGCCTGGGCAATCGAGGCGTCAAACTGTTCCTGCGCCTGTTGAAGCCCCCGCTGATACGCCTCCTGATACGCCTCCCGGATTTTCTGCTCCGCCTCTTCCCGGGCCTCGGCCAGCACGGCATTGCGGAGCGCCACCGGGTCCAGTTCCTCCATCGCCTCCGCGCCCATCACCAGCCCCAGCCGAACCGGCTCCCGCTCCGGAAAACTCTCCATTGCCGCGTCATTCACCCGCACCCCGTCCCCGGGCTTGATGACCTTCGCCGTGTTCCTCATACCAGAATCTCGTCGGCCTCGCCCCCGCCGCGTCCGGACACTATCAATTCACCCGTTTCCTCGAGCCGCCGCACCACCGCCACTATCTTTTGCTGCGCTTCTTCCACGTTCTTCAGCCGCGTGGGCCCCATAAATTCGATTTCTTCGCGGATCATCTCGCGCGCGCGTTCGGACATGTTCTTGAATATCTTCTCCCGGACCTCGTCATTCGACGATTTCAGCGCAAGGGCCAGGTCTTTCGTCTCTATTTCGCGCAGCGTCTTCTGGATGCCCGCGTCATCCACATACACGATATCCTCGAACGTGAACATCAGCCGCGCGATTTCGTCCGCCAGTTCCGGATCCTTCTCCTGCAAATCCGCCATGATGGTCTTTTCCGCGTTGCGGTCCACCCGGTTCAATATTTCCGCCACATCCTTCACGCCCCCGGCGAACGTAAAGCCCTGGCTGAACACCGCCGCCATTTTCCGCTCCAGCACCCGCTCCACCTCCCGCACAATCTCCGGCGCCGTCCGGTCCATTGTCGCTATCCGCATGATCACCTCCGACTGCACGTTTTGCGGCATGGCCGAAAGCACAATGGCCGCAATCGGCGGTTCAAGATGCGCCAGAATCAGCGAAATTGTCTGCGGATGTTCATCCTGGATGAAACTCGATATCTGCGCCGGATCCGCCTTTTTCAGAAACTGGAACGGCACTTCCTGGAGACTGCTTTGAAGCCGGTTCAATATCTCGAAGGCGCGTTCCGATCCAAACGATTTCTCGAGCAAATCCTTGGCGAAGTCAATCCCCCCCTGCGTCACAAACTGCTTCGCCACCGCCATCTGATGAAACTCGTCAAATACCTGCGCCTTGGTGTCGGGATCCACGCTGTTCAGCGAGGATATGTCCAGCGTTATCTGATCCACTTCATCCTCGCGGAGATTGCCCAGTATCCGGCTCGCCGCTTCGGGCCCCATGCAGGCCAGCAGCACCGCCACTTTTTGGCGGCCCGAGAGGCCTTCCTTCTCTTTCTTTGGCTTATTCATGGCCTTCCGCTATCCACGTCCGAAGCAGTGCCGCCACCACTTCCGGCTCACGTTCCGACAACCGGGTCACCTCGCCCGCCACTTCCTGGCGGCGCAAGTCCTCGCGCGTCGCTTCGGGAAGCACGGCGGCTTCTTCTTCCGCCGCCTCCGGCACCGCAATGGCCCGGCCCAACAACCTTCGGATGAACAAGAACCCCACCAGGAGCGCCACCACCTCCAGCACAACCCAGACCCAATGCATCGCCTGCACCCAGCGTTGTTCACCCTGCGCCGATGCCACGCTCCCCGTGACCGCCGTCAATTCATCTATCTTGAACGGATGATCCAGGACCGTGACTTCCGTCGGAATTTCGCCTTCGCCCACCGCCGCCTTTGCCAAATCCATGAACATCTGCTTGCGCTCTTCGGTCAATCCCGTATACTGCCGCGTCGTGTTGCCCTGGTCGTCCTTGCTTTCCTTGTAATCGCCTTCTATCACCATCGCCACCACAAATTTTACCACATTCCCCGGATCGGACTTGGTCTTCGTCACCGTCCGTGAAGGCTCAAAATTCGTGATTTCCTCCGTCGTTTCTTCACTCGTCGTCGTGCCGCCCGGCTTCGCCGTTCCTTCCGGCGGGTTCGCAAACGCCCCGGGAGCCCCTTCCGGCAACTTCTCCGTGCTCGTGTTCGTGGTGGTCGTGCTGTACGTGCTCAGTTCCGTTCCCTCGCCAATTTTCTCGTCCGTGCTCTCCTTTTGATCAAAATTCATCTTCGCGCTCACACTGACGGTCCCGCGAACCCCCATGTCCCGCAGTTTCGCCATCAGCTTGCCTTCCCGCTGCTTTTCCCAATCCGCCACCAGCTCCAGTTTTGAACTCGCCAGCGACGCGAATCCGGAGGCCGGCGGCATATACAACACCTCCCCCTTCGTCGTCGTCACGGTGATGTTCCCCGGGTGAAGATTCGGCCCCCCCGCATGGTCCACAATGCTCACAATGGCCTTCACTTCTTCTTTGCTCAGCGGGCGTTTCACCGCCAGCGTCACCGCCGCTTCCGATGGCTTCTGCTCCGAAACAAACAATTCCTCCTTCGCTTCCCGGATAAGCACGTACGAATATTCCACAAAATCGAACGCATTCAATATCCGCTGCAATTCCCCCTGGACCGCCCGCATGAACTTCACATCCTGAAGCCACTGATTCGTCATCAGTTCCGTTTCTTTGAACAACTCGAACCCCGGCGGAACCGTCCGCCCCACCGGCAGTTCCTTTTCCGCCAAAAGCAACTGCGCGCGGCTGCGCTGCGTGATCGGCACCAACAGGTCCTGGTTGCCATTGGCCAATTGATAGGGAATGGATTGCGACGTCAAGGCGTCCACGATCTTGGGCAATTGTGACGCTTCCACGTTCGTGGACAACGTGACATACTGGGGTTTCGCTCCCACGAAAACCACCACGGCAATGACCGCCACCGCGGCCAGCGCCGCCAGCCCCAAATTGATCCGGGCGCTCAGCGACAACTGTTTCCACGCTTGCCGGATGCCCTTGAGCAGTTGGCGAAGAAATTCCACGGCTCACACCTTATGTTAGGGCGCTGTGCGTTATGCACACGCCACCACTGCTGCGCTGCATTCCTCCCGCGCCACAGGTGGAACCTCGAAAGCCCAACGTCCCGCATCGTTGCGGCCTTCGTAACCTCATCCCGCTGTCATACAGCTCCGCACCGCGAAACCGTCCTGCCAGTTTCGCGGTGGTGATTCAACTCTAACCTCCGCGCGTCCCCAGCGGACTATTTCCGTCCGCCGGGCTTCGCCGGCCCACTGCATGCTCCGCGGTCCTGTGCAGCCCATGAACAGGACCCCTGCGCCGGTCCGGCGTTCCTTTCCGCTTAAACTATCTTTACCGCCGATTATACCTGCATGCGCATGATTTCTTCATACGCCGCCATTACCTTGTTCCGCACCGTCATCATCGTCTGAAACGCCACATCCGCCTTCTCCACCGCCACCATCGCCTCCGACACGTCCTTGATCTCCCCCGCCACCAACTGCTTGATCGTCGTGTCCGCCTCCTGTTGAAGACGTTCCACTTCCGTTACCGCCTCGCTCAATACCTCCTTGAACGACTTGCCCTCCCCTTCCAAGGGGCGCGGCACCGCCGGGCGCATCTGCTTGGCGCTGATTTCCGCCGGCCGCAGGCCGATTCCCGGTATTTTCATCGGATCAACCATGTTGTTCACTCATTTACCGCTGTAAAATCTCCAGCGCGCGCTGTTTCATCCGGCTCCCGGACACAATCACCGCCACGTTGGCTTCGTACGCCCGTTGCGCCGATATCAAGTCCACCATCTCCACCGACATGTTGATGTTCGGATAGCTCACATAGCCGTCCTTGTTTGCATCCGGATGGCCCGGATCAAACACCGTTCGCAACGAACTCTGATCCTTGATTATACTTTTAACGCGCACGCCCGCCTGCCCGGCCTTCATGCCGGCCTTCAACGGTTCCGCGCGAAACACCACCATCTGCCGCCGAAACGCCCCGCCCTCCGGGGTCCGGGTCGTTTCCACATTCGCAATATTATTCGCTATCACATTCATCCGCGCGCGCTGCGCCCGGAGACCGCTTACCGCGATGTCCCGTGCTGAAATGGCCTCCAACATGTAAACTCTCCTTAACGCGCCAAGCTGCTTAACATGCTCTTGACCATTTCAAACCGTTTGCTCAGCAACGCCGCGTAAGTCGTGTAGTTGCCGGTATTTTCCGACAGCTTGGCCATCTGCTCGTCTAAGTCCACTTTATTGTAGTCATTTTTAGACAAAAATGCAAGACGTTCGAATTCTGGACGATTTTCGGAAAAATCGAGATGGCGGGGTCGGTCCGTGCGGAGGGCGAAACCGCCCCGTCCCTCGATGGCTGCTCGCAAGGTCTTTTGAAAATCCAGATTGACCGGGGTGTAATTCGGCGTGTCCACATTGGCAATGTTCTGCGCCAGCACCCGCTGATTTTTTTCAGCCGTGCTCATCGCCTGAACCAGCAAACGATTCGTATCCACCCCGGCAAAGGGTATCATGGCCACTCTCCAAATAGATGCCCAACAACTAACGATACTTTGAAGAAAGCAATTGATATGCCACTTCGCCAATAGTTATTAACCGATTGCCAACAAACAACTTATAAAAAATCGCCCTCATGTAAAGGAAGCCTTTTCAGGCAATACCTTCCCTCTTGGCCGGACTTTTCTGCCGCTTTCCCCTCCTCCCATCTTTCGTTCCCTCCCGGTGTTTCTGCAGTTTGGGCGGTCCTTTGTGCCCTTGATGTTGTTTCAAGTCTTTTTCCCTGGCCCCTTCCCCTAATAAAGAACGTTTTCGTTATGGTCTGTTCCCACCCGGCGGGGCTATTCGCGGTTTTGGAAACATTTGTGATAAGATTCCGTTTCTCGTATGGAACAAGCAACGCACAATAATAAGCAGAGCCTTGCCCTCTTGACCTTGGGCGCATTGGGGGTGGTGTATGGGGATCTTGGAACCAGCCCCCTCTACACAATCCACGAATGCTTCGACGGCATTTTCCATCTCAACGCCACAAGAACCAACGTGTTTGGCGTCTTATCACTGGTTTTTTGGGCGCTCTGCATCATTATTTCCATCAAATACATGGTGTTCGTCATGCGCGCCGACAACCGTGGCGAAGGCGGGATTCTAGCCCTGATGACCCTGGCCTTGTCCAAGCTTCCGGCCCAACAAGGCAAGAAACGTCTCGTCATCATGGCCATGGGCCTCTTCGGGGCTTCCCTGCTTTACGGGGATGGCATGATCACACCCGCCCTGACCGTGATCAGCGCCATCGAAGGCTTGGAAGTGGCCACCCCTCTGTTCAGTCCCTATATCGTGCCGATTGCGATAGGCATTCTTATCCTGTTGTTTACCTTTCAATACCGGGGGACGGCGCAGATCGGCATTGTGTTCGGCCCCATTGTACTGGTGTGGTTTTTGGTTATTGGGACCTTGGGCATCGGCTCAATTGTGCATCGGCCGGACGTATTGCTGGCCATAAACCCCTTCCATGCCCTCCGTTTCTTTCTGGTCAACCAAGCCGAAGGGTTTTTCGTGTTGGGAGCCGTTTTCCTCGCCTTGACCGGCGGCGAAGCCCTCTATGCCGACATGGGCCATTTCGGGAAACGGCCCATTCAGCTGGGATGGTATTGCGTCGCCCTTCCCGCCCTCTTGATGAACTATTTTGGCCAAGGCGCCGTTATCCTTTCCCATCCCGAATCCGTTAAAAATCCATTTTACGCCTTGGCGCCGCACTGGGGGATCATCCCCCTGGTCATTGTCTCCACCGGGGCCACCATTGTCGCCTCGCAAGCCATTATCAGCGGAGTCTTCTCCATTACCCGGCAAGCCGTCCTGCTGGGATACCTTCCCCGCATCCCCATCATCCACACTTCGTCTCTGGAAATCGGCCAGATTTACATCCCCATGACCAACCGCCTGTTGTTGATTGCCACCGTGGGCCTCGTGGTGATATTCCGTTCTTCCACCGGATTGGCCGCCGCGTATGGCGTGGGGGTAACCATGGACATGCTCATTACCACGCTGCTCCTGTATGTGGTGGCGCGGGACCTCTGGGGCTGGAGGGCTTGGACCGCCCGGCTGCTGGTTTGCGGATTCCTGGCGTTCGACATCAGTTTCTGTTCGTCCGCCTTGATGAAAATCCCCTACGGCGGATGGGTGCCGCTCGTAATCGGCGTGGGCGCGTATACGCTTATGACCACGTGGCGCAAGGGACGCCAAATTCTGGGCGAGCGCCTCTACAAGCGCGTGGTGCCCCTGGACACTTTCGTCCAGGTCATTCTCCCCAATGAAACCCAGCTTGCCCGTGTGCCCGGCGCCGCCATCTTCATGTCCGGCAATCCTACGGGTACCCCCCCCGTTCTGCTGCACAACCTCAAATACAACAAGGTCGTTCATGAGACCGTGGTGATCATGAACGTCGTCATCGAATCCACGCCGCACGTGCAGCAATCCACCCGGGTAACCGTGGAAAATCTGGGCCAGGGCTTTCACCGTGTAAAGGCCCACTACGGTTTTATGGAATCCCCCAACATGAAAGAAATCCTCGGACTGTGCGCCGAACAGGGCCTAGTCATCGATCTGAACACGGTCGGCTTCTTTATCGGGCGGGAAAACATCCTCATCACCGGCAATCCCGGCATGGCCCGTTGGCGGCAGCGCCTGTTTTCCGTCATGGCCCGAAATGCCCAAGGCGCCAGCCCCTTCTTCGACATCCCCCCCAACCAAGCCGTCGAACTGGGCGTCCAAGTCCAACTATAAGCCCCGCGGGAACACCGCCGGAATCTTATACGCGAATGGGAAGCACCATGAAGGGAATGCCCCGGCTGTACAATTTCCGTTGCACCGCGAACACGATATAATTGTGCAGCCACCGGGTCCACAGCGTTTCTTCGGGAAACACAATCTGTCCGCCAAAGAACACACTGTTGGGGAAACGCTCCTGAATTTTCGGCGCCAGGGCGTTGACTTCATCCACAATATCCGTCCCCAAAACATAAAACCGTTCCGCATAATGCCCTTGGGCCTTCATAAAATGAACATAGCGGTCCAGTTCCCCCTGAACATGCTTCTCCAAGTGCCCGATTTCATCACTCCCCTTGAAATTGCCCGCATCCACAATGCCTACCTGGACAAAGGCATAATTCTTAAACGAGTCTCCGAACATCCGGATTATGCTGAACAACGTGTGCAGTCCGAGACCGTTGAAGCCGTTTACCAGCACCACCGCCGTTTTCCCCTCCGGGCTGCAGGCCGGTTCAGGAAGGGAATCCGGTTTGATCGGACTGGCAAGGCCGGCCGCTCCTTCCGTGGCGGACACCAGCATGTCCAGACGTTTCAACAGTTTGTAGGTGTGATTGTAATGCCGCCGGATCAGGAGCGCGAGTGTAACGAGAGATCCCGTCACCACCAGGGTAATCCAGCCGCCTTCCCGGAATTTGATGATCGCCACGGACACCAGGATAAAACTCGTGAGCAACAAGCCTAAACCATTGATTACCAGCCCTCTTTTCCATCGGGCATCCTGGCCCCGCACCTGCCACCAATACCGCACCATCCCCAAGGTCGCCAAAACAAACGTGATAAACACGGTGATGCTGTACAACACCATCAAATACGCCACGGAACCGCGTGAAAATATCAGCATCACCAACGCCGTCCCCCCCATCAACAACACCCCGTTTTGGGTGACCAGCCGGTCGCTCAGCATGGCAAACTTGCTTGGAAACCACCGGTCCAGCGCCATGTTCGCAAGAACGCGCGGCCCGCCAAAAAAACCCGCTTGGGCCGCCACAAACAGGATGGCCGCCTCCGAAACCAGTGTGATGATCAGGAAGGCATAACTGGCGGAGGCCCCCCACGACCCTGAAATGGTCTCTAAAAACACCGCATTCAGCGTCTTGCCCGCCACTTCCCGCACATCGCACAAAAGATATGCCAGCATCAGCCCAACGACCATGAACACCAGGGATGACGCCATGTACAACATGGTGCGCTTGCCGGTTTGCACCCGCGGTTCCCGCAACATGGGCAACCCATTGCTCACCGCCTCAATGCCGGTATAGGTCCCCGCACCCAAGCTATACGCCCGGAGCAGGATGATCAGCAACCCCCCAACCCCCATCTCGGAACTCACGGTGTGAACCTGGTTCGCCGTGTTTTGCGCAAGCACCCCAAAATGACCGGCATTGATGACCAGCGCGTATAACACCGCGAATATATGGGTAAGTATGAATATGAGGAAAATGGGCACCAACGGCATGACGGATTCCCGGACTCCACGCATGTTCAGTGTCGTCAGCAGCACCACCCCGCCAATGGCGGCCCATATTTTCAAGGAATGGTATTCCATCGGAATAAAACTGAACACAGCATCCGCCCCGGCCGCTATGGACAGCGAAATCGTCATGGTATAGTCAATCAGAAGGGCGCAGCCCGAAACCATTCCCAATACCGGATTCAGCAACTGACTTGCCACCAGGTAACCGCCGCCGCCCGTGGGGAAGCGTTCGATCACTTGTGAATAGCAACTGCTGATGACCACCACCGTGAACGCCGTGCCCATCGCCACAAAAATGGCGAGATAGGTGTGTTCCCCCAATCGCGCGAAAGCCTCCGACGGGCCATAACACGACGAAGACAATCCGTCCGCGCCCAATCCCACCCAGGCAAAGAAAGCGATCAGGGAGAGTTTGTGAAATATCTCCGTGTCATTGACGCTGCGCGCTCCACCGATAATTATCCGGCGGAGCCATCCTAGTGGCGAGGAAGGTTCATCGGGAGATGTGGACATATACGGAGAGCGGCCTTGGTACCCATCTATTTCCTGCGTATTGCATAAACATTTGGCGCAAAGCAGAGAGGGGTATTATACCAATGGAAACAAAAAACAATCAAAAAATACTCTCCGGGAAGCGCCTGTTCCCGATAAATCCTGAAAAAAAGCCTCTACTCCCGCTCTTGTTCCTGAATGGCCTGTATCAGCTTTTTACGGAATTCCTCACTCCCTATCGTGCTCCGGAACGCTTCCCGCTGCCCCAGGGCGTATTGGAGCCGGATATACCGGATGTCCAGCAGCACAATATAAAACGCCGCCACAATCAACCCCAGGAACACCCCCCAATACACCAGCCAATATACCAGGGAATGCGGGTCGCGAAGGGTTTCCACGCCATACCACGCCATGCCCGCGCTGCAGGCCAGTATGGCCAAACCCGCCAGACGCCACTTCTGTTGTGTGATCAAGCCTGCTCCATCCTCATCTGTCCGGCACCCACACCCGTTCCTCGTACGTTTCTCCGTTCGGCGCGCGCACCACCCGCGTCTCGTAATGACCGCGCTGAGGCGCCGGGGCCGGGGCGGCGGCCCTGGCGGCCGGGGCTTGAACCACACGCCGTTCCTGACGTTCATCCACCTGATCGCCAATCAGAGCACCCGCCAAACCACCCGCGCCCGCGCCAATAAGCGCGCCGGTCACCGGATTGCCGGACTGGTTGCCTATAATGGCGCCCACACCGGCTCCAATGGCTGCGCCCGCCGCCGCGCCCTGCTGGGTGGGCGTCGTCACACATCCCGTTGCCAGTATTGCTAAACCCATCATTACCAATGGGATATATACGTTTCGCATAATCACTTCCTCCAGGTTCGGAGCATATAGCTGTTGTTCATTATACCAATGAACCGAGGTTTCAATTCATGCTCTTTCCATCTACCAGACGAAACACCCCAGCCCCTATTCATCATTCTGCCGCCTGCCATGGCGCGATCATACGCGTGAAGGCGAAAAGTTGTCCAAATAACGGGCGGCAGTGACTATCTACGCCGGCGCTTCACCCCAAACATCATTCCCAATCGGAGCATAAGAAACGGCCGCAAACCGGCTACACTATTTCTTCTCCGGCGCGGGCACGTACCGGGGCCAGTGCTCCGTACGGCCGATGAGGGAAATACCGATAAACCCCCGCACGTCGAGATTATTCGGGTCCACCAGCGTTATCGTGCACTTATAGGTCTTCCCGTTGTCCGGATCGTACACCAAGCCGCCCTTCCACACATTGTCCTTGTCATGGGTGAACCCTTCCAGCACCTTCAACCCCATCAGCGGGCGGTTCTGTTTCGCCTTGTCCGGGTTGTTGCGATCTCGGCGCGGCTTCCCCGCTTCCGCATCTTCGCTGGTATATTCCGGCTTCTCCATCCAGATAATCGCGCCCTCGTACGTGCCCGCGGCGGTTTTCGTGATCTCCACCCGCACATCCCCGCCGTGCGTGACCCATACCCCCACGATTCCATCACTGTCCGCCGCCCAAAGGCCAGGGTGCATCATGCACACCACCGCCACTGTTGCCAGAAGCATCATCCGCCGCATAGTGAAATCTCCTGTGTATGGAATGGTCCCGTTTACCGGCAAACCATCCGGGTAATGGCATCCAATAGCTTTCATACCGTTCACAGAATATAATACCGTAATCCCTGTGGATAAACAGAAATAAAGGAATGGACACGATGTGCTTGGCGGTGCCCGGCCAAATTTTGAGCATTGACGAAACGGACCCTCTGCTGCGCAATGCGCGAGTCAGTTTCAGCGGCATGGTCAAAGAGGTGTCGCTCGCCATGACGCCGGAGGCGCATGTGGGCCAGTATGTGACGGTCCACGCGGGCCTGGCCATCAGCGTCGTGGACGAGGAAGAAGCCGCCTATATCCTGGACGCCCTCCGGCAATTGGATGAAACGGGGCAAGAAACCGCATGAAATACGTGGACGAATTCCGGGACCGGGAATTGGTCCGCGCCCTCGCCGAGGCCATCCGCCGCACCGTGACCCGCCCGCACACCCTCATGGAAATTTGCGGAGGCCAAACCCATGCCATTGTTAAATTCGGCATTGATGAATTGCTGCCCCCAGAAATCTCCCTGGTGCATGGCCCCGGATGCCCCGTCTGCGTGACCCCCGTAGAGTTGATTGACAAGGCCCTCGCCATTGCCCAACTGCCGGGCGTCATTTTCTGTTCCTTCGGCGATATGCTCCGCGTGCCCGGAAGCCGCACCGATTTGCTTTCCGCGAAAGCCGCCGGAGCAGACGTACGCATGGTGTATTCTCCGCTGGACGCCGTCAAAATCGCTCAAAAAAATCCGGACCGGCAGGTGGTGTTCTTCGCCGTGGGTTTTGAAACCACCGCGCCCGCCAACGCCCTCGCCGTGGTGCAGGCGCAACGCGCGGATCTGGACAACTTCTCTCTGCTCAGTTCACACGTGCTGGTGCCGCCCGCGATGAAGGCCATCCTGTCGTCGGAGGCCTGCGCCGTCCAGGGATTTCTCGCCGCAGGCCACGTCTGCACGGTGATGGGCTACACCGAGTATGAACCCATCGCCCGCGACTTTCATGTCCCCATCGTGGTCACCGGCTTTGAACCCGTGGACATCCTGCGCGGCATCCATCTCTGTGTGAAACAATTGGAAGAAGGCCGCGCCGGGGTCGAAAACGAATACACGCGCTCCGTGACCCGCGAAGGTAATCGCCCGGCGCAAGAACTGCTCCGCAGGGTGTTCACCGTGACGGACCGCAAGTGGCGCGGACTCGGCATGATCCCCGGCAGCGGCTACGCGCTCCGCCCGGAATTTCAGGCGAATAATGCGGAAAAACGGTTTGACCTCGGGGATATTGCCGCTGAAGAATCCAAAGAATGCATCGCGGGCCTCATCCTGCAGGGATTGAAAAAACCGCATGAATGCCCCGCCTTCGGCATCCGCTGCACCCCCGAAAATCCCCTGGGCGCCCCCATGGTGTCCAGCGAAGGCGCCTGTGCCGCCTACTTCCGCTACCGCCGCCCAAACGGCTCGTGCTCTTAACAATTACATTTCAAAATTGTAGGGTGGGTGCAGCGAAGCGGAACCCACCAACTGTGTTCTTCCTGCCAATCCTTCTAAAAATCCAAAATTGTACGGTGGGTGCAGCGAAGCGGAACCCACCCACCGATGCCGATAAACCGGACCGGTGGGTGCAGCGAAGCGGAACCCACCCACCGATGCCGATAAACCGGACCGGTG
>CAYXPO010000031.1:9778-16842 GCA_964466925.1 uncultured Nitrospirales bacterium | reverse complement strand
GGGTGACTGACACCACCGTCCAGCCTTCGCTCAGCAACTTGTCCAGTTTCTGTTTGCCGTTTCCGTTCGACTCGATAATCAACGAAGTTTGCATTTCGCCTCCTCCTCCTGGATAACTCCAGAATACGGTTCCTTGCTTCGTGACAGGCGGATAACCCCGCTGTGTATCCGCACCACGTGCTTCATCGTAGCAGGTTTATTTCGTCCATGTAAAGCCGGCGAAGGGGAAAATACCCCGTAAATACCCCCGGACGTCTTTGCTTAAGAACCGGGGCATTGCGCGCCAAGCCGGAGCTCGCTCACCAGCACCCGGGCCATGCACACATACGCTTCCGGGGTGGGATGCAGATCAACAAACCGGATTTTCTCCAGTGGAATATTTCTGAACAAGGTCCTGTAATCGAGGCAGGAAATCTGACGTTCGCGCAACGCGCGAAGGACATCACCGCCGTAACGGCACGACATTTGGGGATAAAACACCACATAGAAAGGGCTTCCCGGGAACAGCTCGGTAAAGCGTTTTGCACTCGCCGCAATGATGGCGGCGGTCAGGTCCATGTCATAAATGGAGGGCGAAATGGGCCAGTTCACGCCATAATAACGCAGGATAGTCTCTTGAGCCAACAGGCGGTAAAACAGGGTCCGGTAAGGATGGGCCTGTTCAAAACTCCCAAGATAGGCGAGTGCGCCCTGTTGTTCTTCAAAACAGGGAAATCCTTTGGCCCAGCTTGTAATGTGGCGCATGGAGCCGATGGCGCGTTCGATATGGTCATCAAGGAACAGGTAGAGGCCCACGCCGTATTTTTCCATGATCTCGCCCTGTAAATTATAATGCATTAGCTGCAGCAACATTTGCTGGGGGCCGTAGCCGGGCAGGGCGTAGTTGTAGGGCATGTAAGCGGGGGCGCGCTGCGCCATTTGGGCCGGCAAAGTCTCATCGTCATTCACGCCCTGTCCAAAGGTGAAGGAACATCCGAAAAAGGCCATGAAACGGGTCCGGTCTTCGCGGTGGTCCACCGGGGTAATGCGGTGGCCGCATGCATCAATGGAAAACAAGCTGGAAAACACGGGCTTCCCATACGAGGTTTTCGTGTGTTCCACCACCACCTCCGGAAGGTACTCATACCCATATTCCGAACCGTATGTCCAGGGGCCGGGTTCCCACACCTCTTCCTCGGGTTTCAGCGCCAGGTAATTCGCCCGGAGATGCCGGAAATAAAGCTCCACCCCGAACACCAGGAGGCCCATGAGAAACAGTCCGAATCCCAGCGCCAAAAAGGATTTGGCGATTTCGGGAATTTCTCTTCGCGGTTTGTTTTTCAGGTTTTCCTGCACGATTCGGTTCCATGAAACCCGGCGTTAATGGGTCCCCGGAGTGCGGACGCTTGCCCTGGACCGGTGTGCCGGGGCATCGCCCGGCACACAAAAGTTTATCCGATTGTATGCATCCGCGCAAATCAGCATTATCCGTGTTCCATTCCTTGGTTACGGCCAGGCTTCGCCCCCTGCTTCTTGAGGTCTTTGAGCAACTCGATGATGAACTCGGCCTGTTCGTTGTCTTCGTACTGGCGATAGGCGCGGACGAGGTTGTGGAGGACGCGGGCGAGGATGATTTCGGCGGCGGGTTCGTCTTCGATCATTAACAGGGCGGCTTCGCGCGAGGGCCCCTGCATTTTCAGGAAGGATTCCTGGTCAAGGGCGTGGCCGCCGTTAAAGCAATCCACCAGCATCCAGGTTCCGTTGGCGAAGACACGGGTGAGAAAATGACTGGGCCAGTTGCATCCCCGGATATCGAGGTTCCGCCGCCGCCCGGTGAGCATGTAAATGCAGGCGAGGGTGATGGGAATGCCTTGTTTGGTCTCGATCACGTGGCGCAGGCTGCTGTTCCTGGGATCGTGGTAATTTTCCTGTGTTCCCTTCAGCCCGAAGGTTTCAAAGAGGAAGTTGGCCAAGGCCAGCGCGTCCCGCGGCCCGTCCGACGCTCCGAAGGCCTCCGCCAATTCATCCAACAACCGGGCCACCGGTCGAATTTCACGGGTTTTGGGGAAATTGGGGGGTTCCAGAAAGTCGGCCAGAAGCGAAAGGGCGGCTTCGAGGCGGTCGAGGGCATCGGGGATCGTATACCAGGAAGGCCATTGGGAACGGAGTCTTTCCTGTTGATGTTTTTGCCATCGGGCGGGTTCGGTCAGGAGATTGCGGATTACTTCGCGTTGTTGGGCGTCCGGGGGGACCGGCAACTGGTCCAGGGCCTCTTCCAGCCCGCCGCCGAATGCCGCGAACTCCCCCGCGAGGGCGTCCCGCACCATTTCGGAAGGGTCCTCGAGCAGTTGAATGAAAAACGGCAATTGATTCGCGTTGGGCATTCCAAGCACATCTCCGGCGCCCATTATACGCCTTGGACCGGAGCGCACCCAAACCCCGCATTGCCTCCTGTGCATGGAACCTGCTATTATAAAAGTGTCTTGCTGTGAATCGGAACCAGAATGGCGCGGCATGGGACGCACGGGGTCCGGTTCGCGAAACGGCCTCCAGCGGGATTTGGACCGCCGTTCAAGGGCTCGTGCGGAAGATGGACGGCCTGTCGGCATGCGCAAGGCAAATCGAAGTTTCTTTAGTGCCCGAGAACTCTATCCCATCAACTCAAAAAGGAGTTACAGCGATGACGGACTGGACAAAACCCCTAAGCGCAAACCGGTTGTTGGTGAACTGGATTGACGAAATGGCGGCGCTCTGCCTGCCCGATCAGATGGTCTGGATTGATGGGAGCGATGAGCAGCGGGACGCCCTGCGGGAGGTGGCCTGCAAAACCGGCGAGATCATCGAACTGAACCAGGAGAAGCATCCCGGCTGTTATTATCACCGCACGCACCCGCTGGACGTGGCCCGCAGTGAAGACAAGACCTTCATTTGCTGCCGCCGCGAGGCTGATGCCGGGGCAACCAACAATTGGAAGAATCCGGAGGAGGCCTATTTCGAGGCGGCGAACTTCTTCCGCGGTTCGATGCGGGGCCGCACGATGTATATTGTGCCGTTCTCGATGGGGCCCATCGGGTCGCCCTTCAGCAAAGTGGGCATCGAATTGACCGACAGCATCTATGTGGTGTTGAACATGCTGATCATGTGCCGCACGGGCAAGGAAGTGCTGGACACGCTGGGCAACAGCAATGATTTTACGCGGTGCCTGCACAGCAAGGCGCAACTGGACCCCGAGAAACGCCGCATCCTGCATTTTCCGGAAGACAACACCATTTGGTCGGTCAATTCCGGCTATGGCGGCAACGTCCTGCTGGGCAAAAAATGCCTCGCCCTGCGCATTGCGAGCTGGATGGCCCGGCAGGAAGGGTGGCTGGCGGAGCACATGCTCATTTTGGGCATCGAGGAGCCGAATGGCCGCATTGAATACGTGGCCGCGGCGTTTCCGAGCGCGTGCGGCAAAACGAACCTCGCCATGCTGATCCCGCCGGAAGGGCTGAAGTGCAAAGGCTACCGCATCTGGACGATTGGCGATGACATTGCATGGATTCGTCCCGACACGGATGGCCGCCTCTGGGCGATCAATCCCGAAGCGGGCTTTTTCGGCGTGGCTCCGGGCACGAACGCGAAGACGAATCCGAGCATGATGGTCACCATGGCCAAAAACACGATTTTCACCAATGTGGTGCTGGGCAAGGACGGCACGGTGTGGTGGGAAGGCTGCGACGGGGAGCCGCCCGCCGATGCGCTGGACTGGCTGGGCCGCCCGTGGAAACCGGGAATGAAGGACGAGAAGGGAAAAGTGATTGACGGGGCGCATCCCAACAGCCGGGCCACCTCTCCGTTGCGGCAGTGCCCGTCGGCCTCGTTCCGGGTGGACCACCACCACGGCGTGCCCATTTCCGCGTTTATTTTCGGCGGCCGCCGCAACGCCCTGGCGCCGTTGGTGTATGAGGCGCTGAACTGGAGCCATGGCGTGTTCGTGGGAGCGAGCATGGCGTCGGAACGCACCTCGGCGCAATACGGGAAACAGGGCGAAGTACGGCGGGACCCCTTCGCCATGCTTCCGTTCTGCGGCTACAACATGGCGGATTACTTCAAGCACTGGATCACGATGGGGCGGGTGGTCAAGCACCCGCCGAAGATTTTCCATGTGAATTGGTTCCGGCGCGGCCATGACAACACTTTCTTGTGGCCCGGATATGGCGAGAACCTGCGCGTGCTCGAGTGGATTCTGCAGCGGGCGCGCGGGGAAGCGCCGGCCGAGGAAACGCCGATTGGGTATGTGCCCACGCCTGACGCGCTGGACATGACCGGGCTGGACCTGGGTTCCGATGTGATGGACGAGCTGTTGCACGTGGACCGGGATGCGTGGCTGCGGGAAACCGCCGACATCGAGAGTTTCTTCGATGGGCTGGGCCCCCGAATGCCGTGGGAATTGCGCAACGAACTGGAAGCCTTGCGCCGCCGTTTGAACGGAGAATAACCGGATCGAAAAAAAGCAACCACGGGCCGCCCCTCGGCGGGGATGCCCGTGGTTGTTGATTTCAGGGGGGATTATTCGGCGGACGGGGCGGCCGCGCTGGCCCCGGCGGCCTTGGTGCTGCGCTGTTTGGCTTTGACGCGGGCCGCTTTGCCCATGCGTTCGCGCAGGTAATAGAGTTTGGCGCGGCGGACATGCCCCTCGCGGGTCACTTCCACCTTGGCCACGCGCGGGGAGTGCAGCGGGAACACGCGTTCGACGCCCTCGCCGAAAGCGACCCGGCGCACGGTGAAGGTGGCGTTGGCGCTGGTGCCGCCGTTTTGCCCGATGACCACGCCTTCATATACCTGGATGCGTTCTTTATCGCCTTCCACAATACGAAAATGCACGCGGACCGTGTCGCCGATATTGAACTTCGGGAGGTTTTCCGGCGTTTTCATTTGTTTCTTGCTGAGTTCTTCCACGAGATTCACGGTGTGTTCTCCCTCTCCGGCATCGGCGTTTCACGCTCGATTTCGGCGAGCAGTTTCTTCTCTTCTTCGTCCAAGTCCTTCAGTAAATCGGGCCGCCGCGCCCGAGTCGCGCGCAGGGCCTCTTTTCGCTTCCAGCGGCGTATCGCCGCGTGATTTCCATCCCGCAACACCTGGGGGACTTCCATTCCCCGGAATTCCGGCGGCCGCGTGTATTGCGGCGCGCCCAGCCGGCCGGCGTAAAAGGAGTCGGTGGCGACCGATTCCCAATCGCCGACCACGCCCGGAATCATGCGGCTGATGGCCTCGATGAGCACTAGGGCGGGCAATTCCCCGCCGCTGAGCACGTAATCCCCAATGGAGATTTCATCGGTCACCAAGGCTTGCGACACCCGCTCGTCCACGCCCTCGTACCGCGCACAGATAAGCACGAGGTCGGGCTGTTGCGCGAGTTCGCGCACGAGGGCCTGGTCCAGCCGCCGTCCCCGGGGGGACAACAGGATGATCCGTTTCAGGCTGTTGCGTTCTCTTAAACTTTCCACCGCCGCGAAAAGCGGCGCGCATTTCATCACCATCCCGGCGCCGCCGCCATAGGGGGCATCGTCCACCGTACGGTGCCGATCCGCCGTAAAGTCCCGGAGTTGCGTCACCTCCACCGTCAGGAGGCCGTCGGCCACCGCTTTTCCGAGCAGGCTGGCCTTCAAAGGCCCTTCCAGCATCTCCGGGAACAATGTGAGGACGTCAATCCTCATGCCTTCGCCCTGGGCCGCCAGCCGGTCGCCGCTGGCCGCCGGTTATTCCACGATTTCCAGGGAGGCGCGGAGGCTGTTTTTCGCGGCCGCCGAGCTTAACAGGGTGCGCATGGCCTTCGCGGTGCGCCCGCTTTTTCCGATGACGCGCCCCATGTCCTCCTGATGCACGTGCAGCTTGTACTCATGTCCTTCTTCCGTCTCAATCAACTGCACTTGCACGTCTTCAGGATGGTCCACCAGCTTTTTCGCAATAAATTCCACCAAATCTTTCATACATACTTCCAATATAAGTAGATAATTACGGTTAACGCCGTCTGAACCGGCGTATTACGCTTCCTGGGCGGCGGTTTCTTCCGCGGGGGCTTCCGGCGCGGCTTCGGCCACGGGCGCCGCGGGGGCTTCCGGCGTCGTTCCGTCGTGGAAGTGTTTCATGATCCCCAGCTTGCTGAACAGGCTCTTGGCCGTGTCCGAAGGCTGGGCGCCCTTGCGCAGCCATCCCAGGGCCTTGCACGCATCCACGTCCACGATCGGCTTGGGCCGCGCGCACGGCTGATACACGCCGATCAGGTCCACTTCCGTTCCGCTGCGCCGGTCCCGGGAATCGATTACCACAACCCGGTAATACGGCTTGTGCGTCCGGCCAACCCGCCTCATTCGAATTGCTGTTGCCATCAGGTGTCCTCTTTCGTTGCTAGAAGGGCAACATGCCCGGTCCCAAGGGCATCCTTGGACCACGGCCTTTCGATCCCTTCATCATGTCCTTCATCATTTTCTTCATTTTTTCAAAGTCTTTGAGCAGCGCGTTCACGTCCTGGACCGTGGTGCCGCTGCCCGCGGCAATCCGCCGCCGCCGGCTCCCGTTGATGATCTTCGGATGCCGCCGTTCCTTGGGCGTCATCGAGTAGATGATTGCCTCGGTGTACTTCAACTCGTCTTCCGGCACGCCGTTCATCTGCGGCAGCATTTTATTCAGCCCCGGAATCTTCTTTAACAGATCGCCCATGGGGCCCATTTTCTTCATCTGCTGCATCTGCTGCAGAAAATCTTCCAGGTTCCACTCGGCCTTGCGAACCTTCTCCTGAAACTTGATCGCCTGTTCGCGGTCCACCACCTCCTGCGCCTTCTCCACCAGCGACACCACGTCGCCCATGCCCAGGATTTGGTCGGCCAGCCGGCGCGGATGAAACGGTTCGAGCGCGTCCAGCTTCTCGCCGGTCCCCACGAATTTGATGGGGCAGCCCGTCACTTCGATCAGGCTGATGGCCGCGCCGCCCCGGGCATCGCCGTCCATCTGGGTGAGTATCACCCCGGTCAACGGCAGCGTGTCATGAAACTGCTTCGCGGACCGCACGGCGTCCTGGCCGGTCATGGCGTTGGCGACGAAGA
>CAYXPO010000031.1:0-9768 GCA_964466925.1 uncultured Nitrospirales bacterium | reverse complement strand
GCGCCGTGAGCGCTTCGTTGGCGGCGTCGCAGAGGTCGGAGCCCTTGCGGAAGGCCACGCCGTAAAATTCAACCGCGAGGCGGTCCTTGATGACCAGGCCGGCGTAGTCTGTGCCCTGGCCGGTCATGGCGTTGGCGACGAAGAGGATTTCGTGCGGCTTCACCTGCGCCGAAATCTGCCGCACCTCCAGCATCATGGACTCGTCCACGTGGAGGCGGCCCGCCGTGTCCAGGATGATGGTGTCGCAGCCGCGCATTTGCGCTTCGCCGCGGGCCATCAGGCACGTATCCACCGGATTGGCATTTTCGCCCAGGCTGAAAAACTCGGTTCCGGCCTGCTTCGCCACAATCTCCAACTGTCGGATGGCCGCCGGGCGGTAGACGTCCGCGCCGACCAGCAGCGGCTTATGGCCTTTTTTCTTGAGCATGAGGCCCAATTTGCCGGCGGTCGTCGTTTTGCCTTGGCCCTGAAGACCAACCATCATGAGGATCGTCGGGCCGGATTCCGCCCGGCGAAGCCCCTCATGCTTTTCGCCCATGATCCGCACCAGCTCGTCATGAACGATCTTTATGATTTGTTGTGTAGGATTAACGCTGTCAAGGACTTGCTGTCCCACAGCCTGTTCCTGCACATCCTCAATAAACTTCTTGACTACCTTGTAATTGACATCCGCCTCCAGGAGCGCCACGCGGATCTCCTGAAGTCCATCCTTCATATTCTTTTCGGTCAGGCGGCCCTGCCCGCGAATATTCTTGAAGGCCAGCTCCAGTTTTTTTGTCAGATTCTCAAACATACGTCCGGCGGTAGCGTTCCACTGGGAATGGATGCCCTTCACGGTGTGTCCGGACAGATCCCTGCCCGGAACAAGATGGGAAGTGTAGCATATAAACAGCCGTTGATGCAAGAGTTAGCGGGATCCGTCAGGATGCATCCACTGGCGCGCGCCTGGAAAGCGCAAAGATTCGTTAACAAACGCCTGGGGTTTGTCCCGCACCCATTTCCGAATCTTTCCAGGGTATTCTATTGCGTGCGGGGGCTTGACCCATTTGGGTATATTGCTTATAGTGAATTGTGAAGGTATGATCTGCTGAAGGCCAGGGTGTAACGGGGAACCCTGTTATCACTGGGAAAATGTGCCGCCATGGCTCTTGACGATTTTGTGCGCAAACAGATTGATGTGGTGTGTGCAGGGTGGTCCGGCATAAAACACTGGACGTTCCAGCAGGAAATTCTGACGAAAATGCCCCACCTATGCAATATCTGCATGCTGGGGGTGTATTTGGGCCGCGACACCGCCTACATGGCCGTACACTTGGAACATCTCCGCCCCGGCGGTCATCATATCACGGCGGTGGACCTGTTCAGCGATGCGCCCTGCGCGGATTGGGCGCCGGAAAAACGCGGTCTGACGTGGGAACAGGCGGGGTTCGGCCCGGCGCCGGCCATGGAAGCCGTTCGGAAAAACCTGAGCCTTCTGGGGCTTGACGCGCATGTGACGTTGGTCAAGCAGGACGCCTGTTCTTTTCTTCGGTCCACCGGCCAGATTTTCGATCTGATATTTATTGACACCTCGCACGACTATGAAACCACCCGGGACACCATCCGTGCCGCACTCCCGCGGCTGTCGGATGCCGGTGTGCTGGCGGGCGACGATTATTCCGACGAAGGGACCTGGGGGGTGAAACGCGCGGTAAGCGAGTTATGCCCCCGGCATTCCGTATTTATGGAGTGGATTTGGTATGCCCCCAAGTCTTTATTCACCGCTCCGACCGACAGGCCCTCTTTGCGGAAAGAAAGGTGACCCTCCGGCGGTACCATAAAGAATTTCCGGCGGCCTGCCGATAACCCGGGTCAGGGCCGTATGTGCAACGCAGACGCGGGAAAGCGCCAATTCGATGAAAGTCTTGTTCAGCAATGCGCCGTGGTGGGAAGGCGTGGAGGGCACGCCTCCCCGCCAGTATTGGCGGGCGGGGGTCCGGGCCGGATCGCGCTGGCCGTTCACCACCCCTGTTTGCGGCGCTCCGGACCGTTTCGTGGCGCGCGGGTATCTTCCCTATCCGTTCTTCATGGGGTACGCCGCCACGTATGCGGCGCGGGAAACCGGGGCCGAGGTGCATTTCCGCGACAGCATTGCCCTGCGGGAATCGTACACGAGTTATTTTACGCATCTTGAACGGGAGCGGTACGACTATATATTTCTGGAGTCGGCCAGTTCGAGTTGGGACAATGACCGGCGCATTCTGGCGGCGCTCCATCAAAGCTGTCCGGAATCCCGAATAATAATAACCGGGCCGATTACGGCCACGCGCGGGGAGGAGATATTGCGCACGGAGCCCGTGCATGCCTGCATCCGGGGCGAGTATGAAAAAGGGAGCGTCCGGGTGATTAACGGCGCATCGGGCCTCCTTGATTTTGATTTTCTCACCGAGGAGGAGATGAATGCCGCGCCTTACCCCTATTATGACGCCACCTATTCCAAGCGCTATTGGGATGGATGCCCCGTGGGTATGCGGTTTCCGCACGCGCAGGTTTGGAGCAGCCGCGGCTGCCCGTACAAATGCATTTTTTGCGTGTGGCCGGCGACCATGACCGGGAATGATCCCGATGGAACGCGTGTGCGCAAGGTGCGGCGCTACACCCCCGAGTACATGCTTGGGTTTTTGTCCGAGATCATCGGGCGGTACCATTATCAGTCCATTTACTTTGATGATGACACCTTCAACCTGGGGGACAAGCACACGCTCGGCATGTGCGGGGTGATGCGGCAAATCGGCCTCCCTTGGGCGGCCATGTGCCGCGCGGACACGATTGGCCTGGACACCTGGCGGGAGATACGCGACAGCGGCTGTTTCGGCGTCAAACTTGGTTTCGAGAGCGGCAATCAATGGGTCATAGACCACATTGTCAACAAGCGGCTGGATTTGGCGCGCGCCGCCGAGGTGGTCCGGGAACTGAAACGGCTCGGCATTCACGTGCATGGAACGTTCACCTACGGACTTCCGGGAGAAACCCCCGGGCAAATGCAGGACACCCGGCGGTATATTGCTTCGTTGCCCTTTGACAGTTATCAGGAGTCGGGCACGGCGGTGATGGATGGCACGCCGCTGGATACCTTGCTGCATCAGGGCCGCCTCGAGAAATATTCCGGGGCATGCGTGGCGGACGACTTCCGGGCGGAGTCGGACGGCAGCAAAAAGATCGAGCGGATGATACGGGCGGCCGGAATGCAGTAAGCGTGCGGGCTGTTTCCCCGGGGAAAATGGGCCGGCGGACTGTTTTTTGCTAAAATGACATCAGGTTAGGTTGTTTGGAGGAGGATTGATCCGGGCCAGCGGGCGGGGCGATACGGCGAGGCGCGTTTAACGTTTCTCGTGAAGCCTTGGGAGGATTCACTTTCCCGTGCATGTATGCTTGGATTGACCGCCCTTATCGGATTTGGATTGCGGCGATATGAATATCCTGTCCCATGGACTGCCATTTTTCTGTGCCTACGATACGCTGAAACAGTACCGTGGGGCGCATCAGGTGCGGACCCTCAGCGCGCAACCCCTCGCGGATTATCGTTTCCGCCCCGAAGTGGACACCCTTGAAGATGTGCTCCGGCGCATCGCGCCGGAATTTGTGCCGGATTTGATCCTGGTATGGACGCCCGAGAACGACCCACCGCCGCTGGGCATCGAAGACAGCCCCGTGCCCACGGTATGCCTGGCGGGCGACTGGAACATTTTCTACCCCGCGCAGGTGGTGAACTTCGGGCGTTATGATGTGGTGCTCACCGACCGGCCCGGTACGCGCCTGTTGAACAATGCCTTTTGCAAACCCTCCTATTGGGGGCCGCTCTATGCGCACAATCCGTTGCTGCACCGGCCCATGCCGGTTCCCAAGGACATAGACGTTCTTTACCTCGGCAACCTTAACAAGAATCATCATGGCCCCCGCCAGCATTTCCTCCAACAGGTGGCCAACTTGCCCGATAATTTGAATGTGCTGCTCACAACAGACATCTGGGGTGATGCGTACGCCACCCTCCTCTCCCGGGCCCGCATTGTTTTCAATCACTCCGTCCGGGGGGAGCTGAACCTCCGTGTCTTTGAAACGCTCGCCTGCGGCGCGCTGCCCTTTTTTGAAGACTACAACGAGGAAGTGACGGACTTCTTTGCCGACGGGGTGGATATTGTCCTGTATAATCGAGACAACTTCCGCGAAAAAGTGCTGTATTATCTTGCGCATTGGGACGAGGCCGAAAGAATTATTGCGGCCGGCCGGGAAAAAGTGCGGGGTTTCTCCGGCGTGGCCCGCTGGGATGCCCTGATTGATTATGTCCTCGCCCAGCCGCGGAGCGGACGCCCGTTCCGGCACTTGGAGGCGAAGGAACGGGCGCTGCAGGATCATCTCATGGTAATGGTCTCGCAGCGGCATGAGTATGGCCCCCTGGAACAACGCCTCGGAGAGGATTTGGCGAACACCTATCCCGAGGAACCGCGCGCCCTCAGTGCCTATGCACACAGCTTGTACTATTTCCGCTCCATCATGCCCGTTCCCGCCGCCGTGCAATTGTGTGTCAATTTACACCGCCGCGCGGCGGGGTTAAACGAGAAGTCGGCGATTTACGCGCTGAACGGCGCAACCACCGCCAAGGCCATCGGTAATGATCAAATGGAAGAAATTTTTCTCCAAGTGGCGCTTCTCACGGAATCGTCCGAACCCTCCGCGTATCTCCAGGGTTCCTGGGGGGATGCCTTTTGGGTAAGGTGGCTGCGTCTGTGCGCGGAAGGCCAGGCCACGCTGGCGGTGCTGCATGCCGAGGCACATGCGCGTCTTGCCGGCCTCCGGCGAAAAGCAACGTGTATCGAAGATGCGCTGGCACACCAGCGAAAAGCGTTTGACCTTGATCCTCGCAACGCCCACCACGCCGCCGCGCTCGCGGATTTGCTCTGGGAAGCGGGCCGCCCTGCCGAGGCGCATGCGCGTCTTGCCGGCCTCCGGCGAAAAGCAACGTGTATCGAAGATGCGCTGGCACACCAGCGAAAAGCGTTTGACCTTGATCCTCGCAACGCCCACCACGCCGCCGCGCTCGCGGATTTGCTCTGGGAAGCGGGCCGCCCTGCCGAGGCGCATGCACTCTTGTCAAACACGGTGTGCGCGTTTCCACTGAATATGCAGTTCCGCCTCTCCCTCGTCGAAAAATGCATCCCCCTGAATCAGGAGCGGCAGGCGGCGGAGTTGTTGGAAGAAGTGATGCGGATTGACAAACGCCTCCGGTATGCCTCGCCGTTCAAGCCGCACCCCGAAAGCCACGCCGTCCAACACACCCGGGCCGCCGTCCCTCCCGCGGAGTACCAGGAGACCCGGCTTCAGGCGCACGCGCGGGAAACCGGGGACTATTCGCCCCTCCTGTGGTTTCTCGCCGCACAGGGCCGCCTTGATGCGGTGGCCGCGCTCCGCGCCGGATTGAACCCGCAGGCGCGCGCGGACCAGGTCCTCGCCGCGATATTGCTGGATGAAGATCTCTCCGCCGCGCGCGGGCTCCGGCTCCTCGAAGGGCTCGGCGACCCCGCACTCTTTCACGCGCTTCTTAAGCGCTGCCTGAGAAGGGCCCATCTGGAGGACGCGTGGGTTGTTGCCGAGGCAAGCCTCGCCGCCCTGCCGGGGGAGGTCTCCACGATAAATCTTTTGGCGCGCTACCTTTCGCATGCGGGCGATGCGGGCACCCGGAAGGCCATCGAAAAGAGTCTTGCCCTTGCCCCGCAACAAGAGGATATTGCCGCGCTCCACGACAAGCCGTTTACCGGCATAATTCACCTGGGGGTCGCGCCGAAGCTGGCGCCCGTAACGTTCTATCTGCCTGTGTACAATGTGGAACGGTACATCCGCGACACACTCGAGCATGCCTTCCAGCAGGATTTTCCCCTTGCGGAGTTCTTTGTCGTGGATGACGGTTCCACGGACGGAAGCGCGGAAATTGCGCGCGAGTTTCCCGTCACGCTGCTTCACCATGCGGAAAACCTGGGCTTGGCCGCCGCGCGCAATACCGCGCTCGCCGAGGCTTCGGGCGTTTGGGTTCTTTCCGTGGACACGGACGCCCGCCCCGAACAGGAATATGTCCGCCGCGTATTGATGGAAGTGGAAACGCGCGACCCAGCCACCGCCGCGATCGGCGGCATGCTCATCGAGGATTTTCAGGAGACCGCACCGGACAAGTGGCGCGCGTGTGTCATGGCGCAGCATCACGGCCCTGTGCGCCAGTGTCCGCCCTGGTTCCTGTACGGGTCCACCCTGTGCGTGGAGCGCGCCGCCGCCCTCGCGGTGGGCGGTTATGATGAAATCCACCGGACCAACGGCGAGGACACGGAACTGTGCAAGCTGCTGGCCAAAGCGGGGAAACGGTGCTGCTATTCCCCGCTGGTGCGCGCACATCACCAGCGGCGCGACAACCTCCAAAGCGCGCTGCGGACATGGTGGAACTGGCATTATTGGGTGAAAGAGGAGGCAAAGGCCTGGAATGTTGTCGGCCAGCTTGTCCATGGCATGCTGCACAATCTGAATGTCGCCGCGAATTCCATGCAGCGCCTGATTGACACGGGAGACCGGGATCTCTGGCCTGTCGCCTTTGTCCTCCTGATTCATGATCCACTGTGCGACCTGGAACAAGCGGTGAAGGTCCATTTGCTCCACCCTGGGGAAGCACGGGCGCTGATGGAACAGCTCCTTGCGCGCATTGTGCAGCTTGACCACCGCTTCGGGGGGGATTTCCTCTCTTCGCTCCGCCGCCGCCTCGCTCCGGTCATCGCCGGGCTGGAGGCACACCCCGCTGCACCGGTCCTGCCCGGGCTGCAACGGGAAATGAATCGCTATTTCGCCGCTTTGGACCCCTTGATAGAGAACCTTTCCGAGGATTATTACCGTGTCCTCCTCTCCGAACCCCGCGGCGCGTGAGCTATTAATTACCGCACTTCCGCCAACGGCAGACGATGTTCCCACGCCCAGGTTTCCCACTCTTTGGCGGTGCGGGTCAGGAAAAGTGCTTCGAGGGTTTCGCGGGAGACGGTCTCCAGGGCGCAGGCCTGCGCGAACCGTTCGAGGAAGTGCACTTCGAGAACCGCCAGGGCGACATAGCCTTCCTGTGCGCGGTAGATGCCATACGAAGGGAGCCCCCCGCCCAAAGGGCCGTTGATCGTGAGCCCGTACTGGGCGGGCAGGGCAAAGGATTCGCCCGCTTCCGCGATGGAGACTTGGGCATACCCGGCTTCGCCGGTGCGTTCACGCGCCAGCAACACGGCCATGGCGGCGGAGACCAATCGTTCCGCTGCGCCCAGGTCGGCCACCAGCGTTTTGGGCATGTGCGGGGGATCAAGCAGGCCGTATAGAGCTTGAAACAGGAGGTCGTGCCCGGGAAGCTCTTCACGGGGGGGTGGGAATCCCAATAATGCGACGTGGCATAATCGTGGAAACTGCCGGTGCAAGGTTTCCCAATCCAATCGCAACCGCTGAAGGGCCGAAGGACGGTGCGCCGTGAGCAGAAGGTCCGCGGTGGCGAGATATTCTTCCAGTTGGGTTTGGCCTTCAAGCGATTTGAGGTCCAAGGCAAGGATGTGCTGGCCTGCGGAAAGATGTTGATAATAGCCGGGGCATGCGGCATTTAGGGGATCGCCTGAAGGCGGCTCGATTTTCCGGATTTCCGCGCCCAGCAGGCCCAACCGGTACGCCGCCAAGGGTCCAGGCAGATTGATTGCCAAACTGATTACCCGAATCCCTTCCAGTGCTTTTTGCATGTTCGATCTCTCGTTCAAGCCCTTGATTTTGCCATAATCCGTAATTTCTAAGTGTTCCACGACCCGCAATGGTCCCACAGGCCGGACTGTATGTTTACGCCATGTCCGCCCGAATGTCATCGGTTCCATTATCGTCCGCCCGGTCTTCTCCGTCAACTCCTTGATTTTCTTTACTTTAGAAGGGGGTGAAACTCAACGGAAGCAAAAAAGGTCCAACGATAAATTCCAAATAAAACAATAAAGGCAATGCGTGTGTTGTACCGTAGAGACTCTTCCTGGCATCTTGGTTTGGTGCTGTTTCTGATGGCAGGCGTTGCGGTCCCCGCCTTGGCGGCGGATGCGCCCATTGTGCAGGCCGCGTTGGCCCCGCCCGCCAATGCCGCCGCTCACGCCAAGGAAGTGGATACGAACCCCACGTTTGTGGACGTGGCCTATGGCCCCTATGAAAAAACCAAACTCGACTTCTGGAAAGCTCCTTCGGAAAAACCCACGCCCCTGATTGTGGAAATTCACGGCGGGGGATTTTACGAAGGTGATAAGAGCGGTTTCCGGGGGTGTAAAGACGATATTGCCCGGTGCCTTTCGCTCGGGGTGTCGCTGGCCTCGATCAATTACCGGTTTATCGGCGAAGCGCCCTTGCAGGATATTTTGCGCGATTCCGCACGGGCCATTCAGTTTCTTCGGTATAACGCGGCGGCCTGGAACATTGACAAAACGCGCATGGCGGCGTTTGGCGAGTCGGCGGGCGCGGGCACCTCGTTGTGGCTGGCCTTTCACGATGATCTGGCCGACCCCAACAACCCCGATCCCGTGTTGCGCGAATCCACCCGCCTCTTCGCGGCAGGCGCGCAGTCCCCGCAGGCCACCTATGATTTTGGAAACTGGCCCGAAGTGCTGGATATCCCCCGGTACATCTGGTATTGCGCCGATTGGTTTGTCAGCCCTTCCTACTACCACATGACCGGACTGGACGTGTTCAAGCCGGAAGGAAGGAAAGTGCGCGCGGACCTCGACATGCTGGCGCTGATGGACCCCAAGGACCCGCCGGTGTATCTGTGGTCCAATCAGGTCAACACCGATATGAATTACGCCAACCTCTGCAAGCTGGGATATGCCTGGGCCGCGCAGATGGTGAAGGAACAAAAATACATCGCCCCGGACAAAGTGGCGACCGAACCCCGGATCAATTTCGACATTCTGCATCACCCCAACCACACGCAAACGCTGCAACGGGCCTGTGCGCGAGTGGGTATTCCCTGCGTGGCGGTCTACCGCGATACGCCGAAGGAACAAAAGATGGACGTGTTTGATTTTCTGCTCAAACAACTCCTGCCGTAAGGCATCCTTCTTTTCTCTATACTGCCCATCATCCTCCCGCCGAGGTCCGCCCCAAGCTTTTACACGGCCCCTGATAGCCCTCCCTTTCTGTCACCCCAGGGATTGCTTGATGAGTTCGCGGGCGATGATGAGGCGCTGGATTTCGGAGGTCCCCGCAACGATGGACCCTACTTTCGCGTCGCGGTATATCCGTTCGATCCCGTACTCGCGCATGTAGCCGTAGCCGCCGAAAATCTGGACGGCTTCGGAGGCCACGCGCATGCTCATTTCGGTGGCGAACAGCTTGGCCTGCGAGGCTTCGGCGCTGCAACGAATCCCCTGATCACACATCCAGGCCGCTTTATGGGTCAGGAGCCGGGCCGCTTCAATCTCCATGCTCATGGTGGCCAGTTTCTCCAGGATCATCTCGAACATCATCAGCGGCTGGCCAAATTGTTTTCGTTCTTGAACGTACGCAAGACACCGGTCCAGCGCACACTGCGCGCCGCCCACGCCGAGCGGCGCGCCGACGGTTCGTTCCATATCCAGCCCGCCCAGTAAAATCCCGAGGGCATGGTTTTCTTCCCCCACGATGTTCTCCACGGGAACCCGGCAGTCCTGGAAGAAAATTTCCGCCGTGGGCGAACCGTGCATGCCCATCTTTTTGAACGGTTGGCCG
>CAYXPO010000030.1:16690-17000 GCA_964466925.1 uncultured Nitrospirales bacterium | reverse complement strand
GATCTGATTGCCAGCACGTGGGCCATGGCGGAAACGGGAAAACGCCCGCCACGGCATTTGGAATGTGAAACGGGCGCCTCCGGCGGCGGTTTCGACAAGCTTCGGTTCCGTTTTCCCGAAACGCCGCCAAAGGACCTCCGCCGCGAAGATATTTCCACGCAATTGCTGTTGAACCGCCGGAACGACGGACGCCCGAAAATAAACATTGACGTTCCGTGGTATGGCGGCGGCATGTCGTTCGGATCGACCAACATCCGCGCGTTGCTCGGCAAGGCGCGGGTGGCAAAAGCCTGGAATTCCTTCACGTGCA
>CAYXPO010000030.1:3358-16680 GCA_964466925.1 uncultured Nitrospirales bacterium | reverse complement strand
TACGCAAGTGGCGACCGGCTTGTTCGGGGTGCGCGAAGAGACCATTGCCCGCGCGCGAATGGTGGAGTTCAAGTACGCCCAGGGCGCGAAGCCCGGTTTGGGGGGCCATCTGTTGGGCGACAAGAACACGCCGGAGGTGGCGGCCATGCGCGAAGCGGTGGTGGGCACCTCGCTGTTCTCGCCGTTCCCGTTCCACAGCGTGTATTCGATTGAAGACCACAAAAAACACCTGGACTGGATCGCGCATGTGAACCCGCGCGCGCTGCTGTCCGCCAAGGTGTCCACCCCGGGCGACGTGGACATGGTGGCGGTGGGGGTGTATTGCGCGGGCGCGCACATCGTGCACATAGACGGCAGCTATGGCGGCACGGGCGCCGCGCCCAACATCGCCAAGAAGAACATTGCAATGCCCATCGAATACGCCATAAACAGTTGCCATCGGTTTTTGTCGGACGAAGGCGCGCGCGACGAGATTACCCTGATCGCCAGCGGCGGCATCCGCACGGCCTATGACGTGGCCAAGGCCATCGCCCTGGGCGCGGACGGCGCGGTGATCGGCACGGCGGAGCTGGTGGCGCTGGAATGCATCCGGTGCGGATGCTGCGAGAGCGGGCGCGGCTGCCCGCGCGGCATTTGCACCACCGACAACGAACTGTTGGAACTGGTTTCCATCGAGTGGTGCACGCAGCGGCTGGTCAACATGTACGCCGCGTGGCGGGAAATACTGGTGGATATTCTATACCGCCTGGGGTTGGATTCGGTGGCCGCGCTGCGCGGGCGCACCGACCTGCTGATGCATCTCGACTATGAGAATGCGACCGAAGGATGACCATGAACAGGATAGATTCCCCTATGTCGGCCCTCAAACGGATTGAGCGGATAACGCGATCCCGGGACCCCTTGCGGCCCGCCGGAGACTGGTTTGCGAAATCTCCGGAAGCGGAAGGCGGCTGCGGCGTGACCGGGTTTGCGTGCACGGTGCCCGTGCGGGGCAAGCACATCTATGAGCCCTCGATCCAGATGCGCAACCGCGGCAACGGAAAGGGCGGCGGAATTGCGGCCGGGGGACTGGCCCCGGAAGACTTGGGCGTCTCGCGCCAGGTGCTGGATGAATGCTACATCCTGCAAATTTCCCTGCTGGACCCCGCGGCGCGCGGGGATGTTGAAAAGAAATACATCGAACCAAACTTTGACATCTTCCACGGCGGGCTGATCCCGACGGTGGACGACTACCGCGACGTGCCGCTGCTCGAAATCCGTCCGCCCGACGTGGCCCGGTACTTTGTCCGGGTGAAAAAGGACGTGCTGGAGCAGTTCGCGAAGGAAAAAAGCCTGACGGAGTTGAGCGCGCGGGAAATCGAAGACGAGTTCGTGTTCCAGAATTCCGTGAGGTTGAACGACGAGTTTTACGCCTCGCTGGGCGAGAAACGCGCGTTTGTCATGTCGCACGCCCGCAATTTGATCATCATCAAGATCGTGGGGTATGCGGAGGCGTCGGTGCAATACTACAAGATGGAGGACGTGCGCGCGCATGTATGGATTGCCCATCAGCGCTATCCGACCCGCGGGCGCGTTTGGCACCCCGGCGGCGCGCACCCGTTCATCGGCATGAACGAGGCGCTGGTGCACAACGGCGACTTTGCAAACTATCATTCCGTCTGCGAGTATCTGGCGCAGCGCAATCTGTTCCCGCGCTTTCTCACGGACACCGAAGTGTCGGTCATGCTCTTCGACCTGATGCACCGCGTGTACAAATATCCGGTCGAGTACATTATTGAAGCGCTGGCGCCGACCACGGAACTCGATTTTGACCGGTTGCCCGCGGCCCGGCAACGGATTTACCGTCAGATTCAGGCCGCGCACATTCACGGTTCGCCGGACGGCCCATGGTTCTTCATCATTGCGCGCACATTGGCGGAGAAGCACGGATTCCAATTGCTGGGGATTACCGATACCGCCATGCTGCGGCCGCAGGTGTTCGCCTTGCAGGAGGGCAAGGACGTGTCCATCGGCCTGATTTGTTCGGAGAAGCAGGCGATTGACGCGACTCTGGCCAGCCTGAACCAGGAAGACCCGCGGTTCATGCCGGTGGCGGATCACTATTGGAACGCGCGCGGCGGCAGTTTCACGGACGGCGGCGCGTTCCTGTTCAACATTCTTCCCGAGAATCATGCCGGCGGCAATGGCCAGGCGCCGAAATACCGCCTGGAGGCCACGGATAAGTTTGGCACACCGGTCATGACGTGGCCCCATCAGGAACACTGCAATCTGTCGGTTCCGGTAACCGTTAGCGCGCCGCATGAAGCGGATGCCGCCGCCGTCGAAAGCGCCGTTCGCGAAAATAACGCGGATGCGATCTTCCACCATCTGCGGACCGTTATGGCGGACATGGATTTTGATCGTTTGCGCAACGCGGTGGAGGATATCGCCCAAAAGACGGCCGCGCAGGCGCCGTATGTGGGCATTGAGGCGCTGACGCGCGCCCTGGATTTCCGGTATCCCACCGGAACGAAAAAACGCAGTTCCGTAATCGTCATTCTACGGGAAGGGCTGGAGAAAATTTTCAGTCAACAGCCGCTTCTTGATGACGCGCGGGAAGGCGTGCTGCGCCGGATCACCTGGGACACCCGGCACCTGCTGCGTGCGCCGAAGGAGGCGGAAAAAACCCTGCTGATTGACGCGCGGGGGTTTGCGGCCCAAGGCGGCGATTGCGATGCGCGCGTTGCGGTGAATGCCTACACGCTTGGCTGGCGGCATTTGATTCACTACAACTCACGGGGCACCCGTTTCCATGGGGTGGGCTTCGGTCCCGCCACGGATGGCCTGCGCATTGATTGTTACGACAATCCCGGCGACTATCTGGGTTCCGGCATGGACGGGTTGGAAGTGTATGTCCATTGCAATGCACAGGACCAATTGGGCCAGATTGCGAAGCGCGGCAAGTTGGTGATTTACGGAGACGCCGGGCAGACGTTCCTATACGGGGCCAAAGGCGGCGAAATCTATGTGATGGGGAACACGGCGGGCCGTCCGTTAATCAATGCGGTGGGCAAACCCCGCGTGGTGATCAACGGCACGGTGCTGGATTTCCTGGCCGAATCCTTCATGGCGGGGAATCCGCTCGAGGGCGGCGGCTTCGCCATCGTCAATGGCATCCGTTTTGACAAGGACGGGAATGCGGTTCCCCTGGAACTGCCGTATGCGGGCGGCAATCTGCTGTCGCTGGCGTCCGGCGGGGCGATCTACGTCCGTGATCCGCATCACACGCTGGTCGAGGAACAATTGAACGGCGGCATGTACACGCCGCTCACGCCGGACGACTGGCAACTGATTTTGCCGTATCTTCGCGAGAATGAACGGCTTTTCGGAATACAGGTGGAACGGGATCTTCTCACGGTGAACGGCGTATTGAAGACGCCGGAGCAGGTGTATCAAAAGGTTGCTCCCCTCAAGAAGGCCAAGGAAATTAAAGAGCCAACGGACGAAGTGGGTGAATGATCGCCATGAATGACACGCTTGAATGGACGGATAATGCGCTGCTGCGTGAAGTGGAGCGCCGGAGCGGCGCTTGTGTGAGCGCGTGCTTTCAATGCCACAAATGCTCCTCCGGGTGCCCCATCGCGCCGGACATGGACCTGCTGTCCAGCCAGATCATGCGTCTGGTGCATTTGGGCGAGCAGGAAAAAGTGCTGGAATCGGAAGCCATCTGGGCCTGCGCCTCCTGTGAAGCCTGCACGGCCCGCTGCCCCATGGGCATTGATATCGCGGCGGTGATGGACACGCTGCGCATGATGGCGGTCGAGCGCAAGGCCGCACAGGGCGGCACGCGGGTCAGGAGCTTCAACAAAGCGTTCCTGAGCAGCGTGCGGTGGCACGGGCGCGTATTCGAGCTGGGCATGATGACGCTCTACAAACTCATTTCACGCGACCTGTTTTCCGACGTGGACCAGGTTCCCAAAATGCTTGCCAAACGCAAATTGACCTTCCTGCCGCATTTTTCGCGGAGCACCCGGGAAGTGCGCTCGATCTTCAAGCGGGCGGAAGAGGAGGAAAAGAAACGGTGAAGTACGCGTTCTTTCCAGGATGCAGTCTCGAATCCACGGCGTGGGACTACGACAAGTCCACCCGCGCCGTGTGCCGGGCGCTGGGCATCGAGGTGACGGACATTCCCGATTGGGTCTGTTGCGGCTCGACGCCCGCGCATGCCAGCAATGCCTCGTTGTCCGTGGCGCTGCCCGCGTTGAATCTCCACAAGGCGAAAACGGCCGGCTATTCGGAAGTGCTGACGGCGTGCGCGTCGTGTTATGCACGGCTGCGCACGGCCAATCATAAAATCCGCCAGGAGCCCGCCGAGCGCGAACGCGCCCAGCGGATTATCGAGAAACCTTATGACGGCTCGGTGAGTGTGCGCCACATTCTTGACATCCTGTTCAATGAACTTGGCGTGGAGGAGATTGAAAAGCGGGTTAAGGCGCCACTGAGCGGCTTGCGGGTCGCCTCCTATTATGGCTGCCTGCTGTCGCGGCCCAAAGAGGTGGTGGCGTTTGATGACGCGGAACATCCGGTTTGCATGGACAAGCTGGTGAAAGCGGCGGGCGCGGAACCCGTGGATTGGCCGCTCAAGACCGAGTGTTGCGGCGCCAGCCTTTCCATAAGCAAGACCGAAGTGGTCAACCGCTTGGGGTACAAACTCTTGTCCATGGCGCACCGCGCGGGTGCGGAGTGCATGGTGGTGGCCTGTTCGTTGTGCCAGCTGAACCTCGATTTCCGCCAGGCCGGCGCGAAGCAGAATCAGGCCGATATCCCCGATATTCCGGTGCTGTATATTACCCAGCTTTTGGGATTGGCCTTGGGGCTTCCCCCGAAGGACCTCGGCCTCGACGCCCTCATGGTGAGCGCCGCGTCCATCGTCAACCGCCGCGCCGCCACCGCCGGGCACGCCGGACGGAGGGCCTGACCATGCAGCACACAACCCCTGTGACGGATTCGAAAATGATGTCCGGCGCCGTATTGGTCTGCGGGGCGGGCGTGGCCGGGATTCAGGCGTCGCTCGATCTTTCCGCCGCCGGATTCCATGTGTATCTGGTGGAAGACAAGCCCGCCGTGGGCGGCGGCATGACCCGCCTGGACAAGACCTTCCCGACGGGTGATTGTGCCACCTGCATCATCTCGCCCAAATTGGTCGAATGCATGCGCGATCCCAACATCGAAGTGTTGACCATGGCCAATGTCGTCAAGCTGGAAGGCGAACCGGGCCAATTCACGGCCACCGTGCTTCAACGGCCCCGCTATGTGGACATCGGCAAATGCACCGGGTGCGGCGATTGCGCCAAGGTGTGCCCGGTTAAAATCAAGAGCGACTTTGACGCCCAACTCGGCACGCGCAAGGCCATTGACCGGGTGTATGCCCAAGCCGCGCCCAATGCCTATGTGATCATGAAAGGTCCCGGCCTGTGCATCGAATGCATGCGCTGTGTGAAAGCCTGCAAGGCGGGCGCCATTGACCACGAGCAGGTGGAAAAGACGCTGGAACTTCAGGTGGGCGCGGTGCTGCTCACGCCCGGGTTCGACGCGTTCGATGCGTCGCGCCGCGGCGAGTTTGGTTTCAGCCATGCGAAGAATGTGCTCACGAACGTGCAGTTTGAGCGCATGTTGTCCGCTTCCGGCCCCACCCAGGGGCATATCCTGCGCCCTTCGGACAAGAAAACGCCCAAGCGGCTGGCGTTCATCCAGTGTGTCGGATCGCGCGACACGGGATGTGGCAACGACTACTGTTCGTCCGTGTGCTGCATGGCGGCCACGAAGGAATCCATTCTGGCGAAGGAGCATGAGCCGGATATTGATATCACGATTTTCTTCCTTGATCTCCGCGCCTATGGCAAGGATTTTGACCGCTATTACGAACGGGCGAAAAACGAAAAGGGCGTGCGGTATGTGCGGTCGTTTATCTCGCGCACCTATGAAATGCCCGACACGAAGAACGTTGTGTTGAAGTATTTTGGTCCGGACGCCAAACAGGTCGAAGAAGAATTCGACCTGGTGGTGTTGTCGCTCGGGCTTGAGCCCAGCGCCTTGTTGCAGGGCCAGGCGCAAGGCATTGGCATCGAGTTGAATCCATGGGGCTTTGCAAAGACGGCGGAATTGCGCCCGCTCGACACGTCGCGCCCGGGTGTTTTTGTGGGCGGCGTGTTTCAGGAGCCGAAAGACATTCCCGATACGGTGATGCAGGCCAGTGCCGCCGCGTCGCGGGCCATGGCGCTGCTGGCGCCCGCGCGGGGTTCGCAAATCACCACGAAGGCCTATCCGCCGGAACGGGATGTCACCGACGAGCCGCCGCGGGTGGGGGTGTTCGTCTGTCATTGCGGGAGCAATATCGCCTCCGTGGTGGACGTGGCACGCGTGGTGGAATACGCCAAGGGTCTTCCGAACGTGGTGTATGCCGAGCACACGGTTTATACCTGCGCCGACGACAGCCAGGGCCGCATGAAGGAAAATATCGTCCGCCACCGGATCAACCGCGTGGTGGTGGCCTCCTGCACCCCGCGCAGTCATGAACCGATTTTCCGGGACACGTTGCGCGGCGCGGGCCTGAATCCGTATCTCCTCGAAATGGCCAATATCCGCGAGCAATGCTCGTGGGTCCATGCCGGGGACGCGGAAAAAGCCACGCAAAAGGCCTGCGATCTGGTCCGCATGATTGCCGCGCGGGTCTCGGAATCAAAACCGCTCAAAGACGAGACGGTGCCCGTGAATAACGGCGCATTGATTATTGGCGGCGGCATTGCGGGCATGACGGCCGCGCTGGCCCTTGCGGAACAGGGGTTCCCCGTGCATCTGGTGGAAAAATCCGGGGCGCTGGGCGGTACGGCGCGCCGGATTTACCGTACGCTGGACAAGGCGGATGTTCAAGCGTTCCTTAACGAAACCATCGCAAAGGTCCATGCGAATCCGCGCATTTCCGTGTATCTGGACGCCACGGTGCCGGAAGTCGAAGGGCATATTGGCTCCTTTTCCTCGAAGATTGCCGCGAACGGGTCGTCGGTTAAAGTGCAGCACGGGGTGGTGGTGGTGGCCACGGGCGCCACGGAGCATGCGCCGCAATCGTATGGCTATGGCAAGAACGGCAAGGTGCTGACCCAGTTGGAATTGTCCGAACGCCTTGGCCGCAATGAAATCGTCCTGCCGGAAAAAGGCACGGTGGTGATGATTCAGTGCGTGGAACAGCGGAATGAAGAACGTCCGTATTGCAGCCGTGTGTGTTGCACCACCGCCGTGAAAAATGCGCTTCAGTTGCGCGAGCACTATCCGAAGGCACGGATCATGGTGCTGTACCGCGACATGCGCACCTATGGATTCCGTGAGGCGGCGTACCGCGAGGCGCGTGAAAAAGGTGTTCTGTTTATCCGGTACGAACCGGAAAAGCCGCCGGAACTCACGGCGAACGGGCATATCCGTGTGGTTGAACCCGCGCTGGGCAAATCGTTGGAAGTGGCTCCGGACCTGCTGGTCCTCGCCGCCCCGATGGTGCCGCGCGCGGACCGCAAGGAGCTTTCCGATCTGCTGCGGGTGCCCCTCAATGCGGATGGCTTCTTCCTGGAGGCGCATGTGAAGCTGCGTCCGGTGGATTTCGCCAGCGAAGGGTTGTTCCTGTGCGGCACCGCGCATGCCCCCAAGAGCATGGGTGAAACCATCTCCCAGGCCAACGCCGTGGCCGGGCGCGCCGCGTCGGTGCTGTCGCGCAAGGCGATGCCGGTCAGCGGCCAGGTGGCGTGGGTGGACCCGGACAAGTGCATCTCGTGCATGACCTGCGTGCATGTCTGCCCGTACCATGCCCCCGGCATTGGCCGGAACAACAAGGCGGAAATCCAGGCGGCGGTGTGCATGGGCTGTGGAAGCTGCACGGCGGAATGTCCCGCCAAGGCCATCGAGTTGCGGCATTATCTGGACAACCAGATTCTTCGCGCGCTGGATCATCTCCTGGCCGGACACTCCACCGAACAAACCGTGGAAGGGCACTATCCCGAATATGTGGGAATCGCGCCACCCCGCTTTCATAAAGGAATCGAGTAACATCATGGACACTTCACCGGTCATTGTCGCCTTTTGTTGTCACTACTGCGCGTATGCGGCGGCGGATCTCGCCGGCACCATGCGGTTGCAGTATCCGGGCTCCGTGCGCGTGCTGCGGTTGCCGTGCACGGGCAAGATTGAAGTCAATTACCTGCTCGCCGCCTTCGAGCGCGGTGTGGACGGCGTCATTGTCGCGGGATGCCTGGAAGGCGGATGCCATTTCCAGGAGGGCAATCTTCGCGCCCGCCGCCGCGTCGAACGCGCCCAGCAGTTGCTTAAAGAAATCGGCCTGGAACCCGAACGCCTCGAAATGTTCAACCTCTCTTCCGCCGAAGGCACGCGCTTCGCCGAAATCGTCTCGGAAATGAACCAGCGCATCGCCGCGCTGGGGCCGAGCCCGTTGCGGCACAGCCCGGAACAGGTTGAACAGGCCGTCGAGGACCTTCGCGCCAACGCCGAAAAAGCCATCGCAGGAGAACGAAAATGATAGTTGCCGACCGTAAAAAAGTGCCCGAAATCCGCGACATGATCAAGAAGCACAAACGCGTGCTCCTGGTGGGATGCGGGACCTGTGTCACCGTGTGTTTGGCCGGAGGCGAACGCGAAACGGGCATCCTCGGCTCCGCCCTGCGCATGGCCCTCAAACTCGATGGGCACGGTGATGTCGTGGTGGACGAATGCACCATCGAGCGCCAATGCGAGGACGCCTTTATTGACGCACTGGCCCTGCGTGCGGAAGACTATGACGCGATATGCTCGTTTGGTTGCGGCGCGGGCGTGCAGGCGCTGGCCGAACGCTTCCCGGCCATCCCTGTTTATCCCGGATTGAACACCCAGTTCATCGGCATCCTGGAATCCCAGGGTGTTTGGACCGAAAAATGCGCGGGGTGCGGCGCGTGCCGCCTTGGACAATTCGCCGGCATCTGTCCGCTCACCCGTTGCGCCAAACGCCTTCTGAACGGCCCGTGCGGCGGTTCCCGCGACGGCAAATGCGAAGTGAACGAGAGCCTTGAATGCGGCTGGCAGCTTATCTATGACCGCGCCAAGGCGCTGGGCATTCTCGACACCTTTGAAGAGGTGGCCGCGCCGCAGGATTGGTCCACCAGCCTGGATGGAGGCCCCCGTAAAGTCGTTCGGGAAGACCAATGCATCGCGGGCCTCGGTCCCAAAGCCTGAGAACCGGCGAAAAAGAATATAGCGGGTGACTGACACCGTTTATTTCCAAATAAATGGTGTCAGTCACTATTTATGGGTGTCTTCATTGCGCGGCGCCGGATGCGTTACAATGGCAACGGAATAAGGAAACAAAAGGATGGTGGCTTCGTTGCTGTTGATGTGGTTTGCCGCAGCGGGCGTTTCGGAGGTTGCGGTGGTGGACTTTGGGGCGGAGAAATTGCCGGGGTTTGTGGTGTTGCATGGCGCTGAGGTGAACCGTGTCCGCTATAAAGGGGATTACGCGGCAGCGGTGCGGTTTAAGCAAACGGACTGGCCGAATGTGTCGTTTCAGGCGCCGGGGGGGACATGGGATTGGAGTTTGTATGCCGGGGTGGCGGTTTCGCTGCACAATCCCGGGGAACTGTCCGTGCCGGTGGCCATGCGGGTGGATAATGCGGGCGCCGATGGGACGAACCACTGCAACAATGTATTGGGCAGTGTGCCGCCGAAGGGGGATTTTACCCTTGCGATGCGCTTCAACACCGGGGGGCCGCAAAGACTTTGGGGCATGCGCGGAGTTCCCTCCATGATCCCCTTGGGCCAGGGGCCTGCGATTGATGCCGCCAAGATCACCGCGTTTCAAGTGTTTCTGCCCCGGCCGCGACAAGAACACATTCTGATATTCCGGCGGGCATGGCTGATTCCGCGCGAAGCCGATGATTCGGCCATGGCCATGCCGTTTGTGGATCGGTTTGGGCAGTATAAACACGCGGATTGGCCGGGAAAGCTGAAGAACGAGCGTGAGCTGGAAAAACGGCGCAAGGCGGAGGGGCGTCTATTAAAGAAACAATTTATGTTTCCCGAGCGGGATGGGTATGGCGGCTGGGGGGAAGGTCCCGTGCTTCAGGCCACCGGCTGGTTCCGCACGGAACAGGTGAACAACAAATGGTGGCTGGTGACCCCGGAGGGGCGCTTGTTTTTTTCCGTGGGCATGGATTGTGTCGGCATGGGGGAATACACCTTTGTGGAAGGCCGCAGCGACTGGTTTGAATGGCTGCCCCGGGAAGACGAAGTCCCGTTTTCGGGGTTATACCGGCGGATGTCCGGCGCGCACAGCGGCGCGGAATGCATTGGGGGGCAAGGCCGCGCCTTCAGTTTTTATTCGGCCAATCTGATGCGCAAATACGGGGAAGGATGGCCGGAACGCTGGCGGGAAACCACCTATGCGCGCCTGCGCGCCTGGGGGTTCAACACCCTCGCCAACTGGGCCCAAAAGGAAGTGTTGGACCACAGCCCGATGCCCTATGTGGTTGCTTTGGGCGTGTATGGGGTGCGTCCCGTGGAAGGCGGCGCCGGTTATTGGGGGAAAATGAAGGATGTGTATGATCCGGGGTTTGCCGAAGCCGCGGACAAGACATTTGCCGCCGTGAAGGACACCCACGCCCAAAATCCGCTGTGTATCGGGTATTTTGTGGACAATGAACTGGCCTGGGAGGAAGTGCGGCTTGGGGCCTTGAATTCGCCCAAGGACCAGCCGTGCCGGGAGGAGTTGATGCGTCAACTGAAAGAACAATATGGCGCCATTGCCGCGTTGAACGCCGCATGGGAGACCCATGCGGAAAACTGGGATTCGCTAAAGGCCCCCGCCCTATTGAATGAGGCCGCCAACAGGGATTTGGATGCCTTCCTCCATGCTTTCGCAAAGCGGTATTTTGAAACATTGCAGGCGGCCAGAAAAAAATACGCACCGCACCAACTGTATCTCGGATGCCGGTTTTCCACGGCGCCCGAACCGGCGGTGCGCGCCTGTGCGGAAGTGGCCGATGTCGTGAGTTTCAATCTGTATCAACCCTGTGTTCCCGCGGACATGTGGACCGGGCCGAAGGATTTGGGGAAACCCATCATCATTGGCGAATTCCATTTTGGCGCGCTGGACCGCGGGATGTTCCACACCGGCCTGGTGGCCGCCCAAAACCAGGAAGCGCGCGCGGAAAGCTATGCCCGGTATGTGCGCAGTGTGGTGGACCATCCCGCCTTTGTGGGGTGCCATTGGTTTCAGTATGTGGACGAGCCCAACACCGGGCGGTGGTTCGATGGTGAAAACTACAATATCGGCTTTGTGGATGTCACCGATACCCCGTATCCGGAATTAGTGGATGCGGCGCGGGAAGTCCATCGTGACCTCTACCTCCGCCGTTACACCGAAATTCAGGGACGAACTACGAATTAGAGTCTGCCAAAGATGTTAAAAAAAGAAAAAGCAAAGAATAAGCCAAGGCGTGAGACGGACCTGTATGAACCCGTCCGGGACTATCTGCTCGCGCAGGGATATACGGTACGGAGCGAGGTGCTGGGGTGTGATATTGCCGCCATTAAAGGCGATGACCTGATGGTGATCGAATTGAAGCTGAATTGTTCGTTGGAACTGCTTCTCCAGGCGACCCGCCGGCAGCGTATAACCGATTCCGTGTATGTGGCGGTTCCGCAACCTGTGGGGATGCCGTTTTCAAAATGGCGGGGCATTCAGCATATCCTGCGGCGGCTGGAACTGGGTCTGATTACGGTCTCCCATGCCGCAAGAAAGCCCCGGGTTGAGGTAATCTTTCATCCCGTGCCGTTTGACCGAAAAAAGCAGAAAGCCAAGCGGCGGGCTGTTCTTCAGGAGATTTCCGGCCGCAGCGGAGACCTGAATCGGGGAGGCTCCACCCGGCGGCGGCTGGTGACCGCCTACCGGGAAAGCGCCATTCACATAGCCTGTTTATTGGAGGTGTTGGGGCCGCAGTCGCCTAAATTCCTGCGTGCACAGGGGGCCAGTCCAAAGACCCGGGCCATTCTGTATGACAACGTCTATGGGTGGTTTGAACGGGTGGACCGGGGGGTGTATGGGCTTACGCCCCAGGGGAAAACGGCCCTTGGGGACTACCCGGAACTGGTGGCCCAGTATACTCCCCCGCCGTCAAGGTGAAGGCGGGGATGAAATGGCGTATAATGGGCCCCATCGTGGAATGCAGGTGTTTTGTGGACATACCGCCTTACCAATTGATAGAAACGGAAGCCCAGTGGCTGGCCTGCCTGGACGTATTGCAGCGCCAGCCGCGCTTGGCCGTTGATATAGAAGCCAACAGCCTGTTTGCCTATAAAGAGCAAATTTGCCTGTTCCAGGTGTCGGCCCCCGGCGTGGATTTCATTATTGATCCCCTGGCGGGTTTTTCCTTGGATGAGTTGGCACGAATTTTGGCCGATCCCGCCATTGAAAAGGTGTTTCATGCCTCTGGGTATGACCTCATGCTTCTTCGGACGCTTTATGGCTGGAAGGTGAACAATCTTTTCGACACCATGTGGGCCGGGCGCATTCTGGGTTTTCGAAACATGGGCCTGGCCTGGTTTTTGCAGGAATTCTACGGGGTGGAACTGAGCAAGCGGTATCAGAAGGCCAATTGGGCGCAACGGCCCCTTTCCGAGGCGCAGCTGGCCTATGCCCAGAAAGACACCTATTACCTCCTCCGGCTGCGGGATGATTTGGCGGCGAAACTGGAGGAACGCGGCTTCCTGGAAGAGGCGAAGGAAATCTTCGAAAACGAATCCAGAATCCAGCTTCCGAAACAAAAGGTCAAGCAGGAGGCGTTTTGGAACGTGCGCGGCGCCCGTGATCTGCGGCCCCAAACCCTGGCCATTCTCAAGGCGTTGTTTGCCTACCGGGACCGTGCGGCGCGCGAGCGCAACTGGCCGCCGTTCAAGGTCATTTCCGATGAAAAACTGGTGTTGCTGGCCAAGCATGCCCCGCGTAACAAAGAGGAACTCGCGGAACTGAACGGACTTTCCCCGCGTCAGTTGGACCATCTAGGGCCGGGGCTGCTCAAGGCAATCGCGGAAGGCCGGCGCATGCGCCCGCCCACACCCCCGCCCCGCGAACTGCGCCATGCCCAGGAAGCGTCGAGCACCTACAAGCGGCTGTTCGAGTGGCGCAAAGAGATGGCGGCGCGGCGCGAGGTGGAATCCGATGTGATTATGACCCGGGAAACCATGTGGGAAATTGCGGAACTGGCCCCGAAACGCGTCGAGGATTTTGAGAAGGTTTCCACCCTGGGACCCTTCCG
>CAYXPO010000030.1:0-3348 GCA_964466925.1 uncultured Nitrospirales bacterium | reverse complement strand
GCAGCCCCTATCGAGGGATCGGGGTGTTGCGGAATCCCCGTGGGTAACCATCATGAAAGGGCTTGAAGGTGGCCAAGGCAACCGATATTCGTCCCAAGACGGCGGCGCTCTATTTTCTTCCCGTGGAAACCCGGATACCGCTGAAATTCGGGAAGGAAACCCTGACCTCCGTCACCTGCGCCCGGGTCTCCCTGCGTGTGGAAGACGTCAAAGGACGATCCGCCGCGGGATGGGGCGAAACCCCCTTGAGCGTTCAATGGGTCTGGCCCAGCCAACGCTCCTATGAAGAACGCCACGCCGCCCTGAAGGAGTTTTGCCAGGTGCTTGCCGGTGCATGGGCTCAATTCGGTGGTGCGGGGCATCCTTTGGAGGTGGGCCATGACTTTATCGAAACGCAGTTGCCGGTGCTCTTAAAGGCTTTCAATGAAAACCGCCCGAACGCGCCCATGCCGTTTCTGGCGGCGCTGGTCTGTTGTTCGGCCTTCGATATCGCCCTGCATGATGCGTATGGCATGCTGCATGGGGTCCCCGTCTATTCGACATACACTGCGGCGTATATGAACCGGGACCTGAGCGCGTTTATCACCCCCGCCCCGGGCACGGAGATTTCCTTTGCCGGACGGTATCCTCAAGATTTTTTGGTATCGCCCCGTCCGGCGATGCTTTGGGCGTGGCATTTGGTGGGGGGAAAGGATTGGATTGATCCTTCCGAACAGGACGGCAGTGAACCCAACGATGGCTATCCCGTGCTGTTGCGCGATTGGATTCGCACGGATGGCCTGAAATGCCTCAAAGTGAAATTGCGTGGGACGGATTCCGCCTGGGACTATGATCGGTTGGTGAACGTGGGGAACATCGCCGTGGAGGAGGGGGTGGATTGGCTGACCTCCGACTTCAACAGCACCGTGCATGATCCCGAATATGTCAATGCGATTCTGGACCGCCTGAAAGTGGAACATCCGCGCCTCTACGGCATGATTCTTTACGTCGAACAACCCTTCCCCTATGAATTGAAGGAACACCGGATTGACGTGCACAGCGTCGCCGCGCGAAAGCCGCTGTTCATGGATGAAAGCGCGCATGACTGGCGCATGATCCGCCTGGGACGGGAACTCGGCTGGACGGGGGTGGCGTTGAAAACCTGCAAAACACAGACCGGGGCGTTGCTGAGCCTGTGCTGGGCCAAGGCGCATGGCATGACGCTGATGGTGCAGGACCTGACCAACCCCATGCTCGCCCAAATCCCGCATGTCCTGCTGGCGGCCCATGCGGGCACGATCATGGGCGTGGAAACCAACGCCATGCAGTTCTACCCGGAGGCCAGCCGGCCTGAAGCGGCGGTGCATCCCGGGTTATACCGGCGCCGTGGCGGCAAGGTGGACTTGAGTACGCTCCATGGTCCCGGCTTCTGCTACAATGCGGAAAAAATCGCACGGGAACTCCCTGAACCCATGGCGCGCTTTGGATAGGTTGACATATACTCATGCTTGTGATGTAATAAATTACGGCGCTTACCAGGGTTCTGATGGATTGATGCTATGAATACAATGCAAATCAAATCAAAAACCAATCAAGATGGCACACTTCACTTGCATATAGAAACTGGCTTGATCAATTCGGATGTAGACATAACAATTTCATTTTCCGGTTCACATGATCCCGCGGGATCGGAATCCATCGCTGACGTGTTGCGGAAATTCGCGGGCTGTGTATCAGACGCCACATTTGTACGTCCAGTTCAGCAGGAATATGAACACCGTGAGGCGTTTGAGTGAGATATCTTCTTGATACGGATTTTTGTATAAGTACGCTGCGCACCTCAAGGATTTCCCTAATACCGGATACAAATGCCATTTTTCGAGGCGATGTTGTGCTATGTTCCGTGGTGGTAGCAGAACTTCTTGTTGGCGCCTTAAAAAGCCGGCGGCAGGCCGATACTCTTCAGGCGGTACGGAATTTTACTTCCATGTTTGCGAGTCTTCCCTTTAATGATGCGTGTGCCGAGCAATATGCACGTATTCGTGCCTTATTGGAAAAGTCGGGCCAGATTATTGGTCCTAATGATCTTATGATCGCGGCAACCGCACTGGCCAATGATTGTGCATTAGTCACGCACAACGTTTCAGAGTTTGGAAGAATTCAGGGACTGCAAATTGAAAACTGGCAGTTCTAGCGTGCATTTTATGAATCATATGCAATCGGAAGGCGACCTGAATAGTTCGCCGCGGCGGGCGGCATGGGCGGAGGAGCATGTTGATCCGGAAACCCGGCGGTGGCTGGACGCCGACGCGGCGGTGTTTTTGCATCAATCCTTGTCAACGCCGTGTTTGAATGTGTTGCGCGGCTGCGGAGGGGCCTATATCGAGGATTGGCAGGGGCGGCGGATACTCGATTTTCATGGGAACAACGTGCATCAGGCCGGGTTTTCCAATCCGCGGGTGATCGAGGCCATTACGAAGCAGATGCAGGAGCTTTCGTTTTGCCCGCGGCGATATACCAACCTCCCGGCGATTACGCTGGCGCAAAAACTGGCCGCCCTGGCCCCGGGGGATCTGAACCGCGTGCTGTTTGCGCCGGGCGGAACGGGGGCCATCGGCATGGCCCTGAAACTGGCGCGGGCCGCCACGGGCCGCTTCAAAACCATTTCCATGTGGGATTCGTTTCACGGCGCCTCGCTGGATGCCATCTCCATCGGGGGCGAGGCCATTTTCCGGAAAGACATCGGGCCGTTATTGCCAGGCACGGAACATGTGCCGCCGCCCGATCCGGCGCATTGCCCGTTCTGCAAAAAATCCTGCACGCTGCAATGCGCGGATTATGTGGAATATGTGTTGGAAAAGGAAGGGGATGTGGGTGCGGTGATCGCGGAAACGGTCCGAAGCACGCCCTTTATTCCGCCTGTGGACTATTGGAAGAAAATCCGCGCCGCGTGCGACAAGCACGGCGCGCTGCTCATTCTCGATGAAATACCCACGTGCCTGGGCCGTACGGGAAGCATGTTTGCATGCGAGCAATACGGCATTGTGCCGGATATGCTGGTCATCGGAAAGGGGTTGGGGGGCGGCATTTTCCCGCTGGCGGCGCTCCTTGCCCGCGAAGGGCTGAACCAGGCCATGCCGGAGCGCGCTTTGGGACACTACACCCACGAAAAAAATCCCGTGGCCTGCGCGGCGGCCCTGGCGGCCATCGAGTTTCTGGAAGAGGAGAAGATATTGGCGCATGTCCAATCGCTGGGTTTATATGTGTTGGAACGATTGCGCGCCATGCAAAAGGACCATTCCGTCATTGGCGATGTACGGGGCAAGGGATTGCTTGTCGGCGTGGAACTAATCCGGGCCAACGGCGAAC
>CAYXPO010000029.1:0-17378 GCA_964466925.1 uncultured Nitrospirales bacterium | reverse complement strand
CCCACGAAAAGACCGACGCCTAGGTGGGGGAGCCGTTTATGGGCCAAACCCAGCTCCAGGGCACCGACCGTCCCGATGAGCCGGAGGTCACCGCGCTGACCCAGGATTTTGACGTGCAGCCGATGGGCGGTCAGACCAACAATAGCCAATCCGTATCCATTGTTAACGGACGCGTCACCTCCAATGTACAGCGCAATTACATTTATTCGTACCGCCTCACCCCCAAAAAAGCCGGTGCATTGACGATCCCCGCCCTGACGGTAACGGCGGAAGGGCAGCATTTCACCACGCAACCCATTCAGCTCAATGGCCGGAAACCCCAGGAAACCGCCGAGTTCAAACTGCGCCTCGCGTTGAGTTCGGAGAAATGTTACGCGGGCCAGCCCGTGGTGCTCACGGTCACCTGGTATCTGGGAAAGGATGTGCGCAACTTCGCGTTCACGGTGCCCGTGTTGCAGGATGAACGGTTTGTCATCGAGGAATTGGGCGAGCCGCAGAACCCCGGAAGAGAGTATTACAAAGTACAGGCGGGCGGGATGGAATGCATCGCCGAAAAGGGGCAGGAGACGCTGGACAACATTTCCTACACCACGCTTTCCTTCAAGAAGGTGCTGATCCCCAAACAGCCCGGCAGCATTGAGATTCAGCCGGCCACCGTGGCCTGCGAAGGACGCGTGAACGAGCCGCGCCGGGGCCAACGCGGATTTTTTGACGATTTCTTCGGGAATGATCCCTTTGGGGTGCGTGGTTCCTACAAGAATTTTGTAACCCCCTCGAACGCCCTCCGGCTCGAGGTGGCGGAATTGCCGCAACAGGGGCGGCCCGCGAATTTCAGCGGATTGGTGGGCGCCTTTTCCATCGAGGCCGGCGCCACCCCCACGGAAGGCAATGTGGGCGATCCCATTACCTTGACGGTGCGCATCAGCGGCTCGCCCTATCTGAAAGCGGTTGAATTGCCGCCCCTTGACGCCCAGCCCGAACTCGCCAGGCAATTCAAAATCCCGAAGGAAATGGCCCCGGGCAGAATTGAAGGGAATGCAAAAGTATTCACCCAGACCATTCGCGCCCAGGATGCCTCGGTGAAAGCGATCCCGCCCATTGTCTTGAACTACTTCGATTCCAACACGGGAACCTATCAGGAGGCCCGTACGAAGCCCATCCCCCTGACCATCCATGAAAGCCGCGTGGTGACGGCGGATCAGGCGGAAGGCGTGGAAGTGCGGCATGTGCGGAATCAGCTTACGCAATGGCGCGAAGGCATCGCCCACAACTATGAAGACTTGAGTGTATTGACAAACCAGGCCTTCGGGCCGGGGGACTGGGTGCGTTCACCCCTCTGGCTCATTGTGCTCTTCCTGCCGCCGCTGGCCTATGCCGTTCTGGCCGGGGTGGTATTGACCCGCCGCAAGGGCCTGGCCAATCCCGAACTGCGGCGCAAAAAACGCGCCCATGCCGAAGCGGTGCGCCGCCTGAAATCCCTGGATGCCACCAATGCCGGCCGCGCCTGTGAGGAAACCCTGGACACCTTGCGCGAGTATCTTGGCGCCAAGCTCCGTGTGGCCGGAAACGCCCTCACCCAGGAAGACGCCCGCCGCCTGCTGGACCAAAAACACGCCGGCCCGGAAATCCAAGCCAAGGTCAGGGAAATTTTCCAACAGTGCGAGGCGTACGCCTATGCGGGTCAGAGCGGCGGGCAAAACGCCGCCGCGCTCATCGAACAAACCCTCGCGGTGATTCATCAGTTGGAGAAAGGAGTCCTGCGATGAGTGCCGGACTGCTCATTACCCTCTTCGCGGCCCTTGGAACGGGCGCGTTGGAAACCGGACAGCTTCAAACGCTGCTGACCGAAGGCAACACGCTGTTCCGCCAGGCCAATGAACTGGCCGCCACCGATCCCGCGGGCGCGAAAGACCTGTATCAAAAAAGCATTCTGCGCTTCGAGCGCATCATCGAGGAAGGCGGCGTGCGCAACGGCCAGCTCTATTACAACCTCGGCAACGCCTATTTCATGGGCGGCGATCTCGGGCGCGCCATCCTCAACTACCGCCGTGCCCAGCGATATCTCCCGAACGACCCGAACGTCCTCCAGAATCTTGCCTATGTGCGCAGCCAGCGCTTGGACCGCGTGGACGAACCGCAGCGCGCCCGCGTCCTTAAAACCCTTTTCTTCTGGCACTATGATTTCAGCGCCCGCGTCCGCACCATCCTCTTTGTCCCCTTCTTTCTTGCCCTGTGGCTCTTCGCCGGCCTCCGCCTCTTTTTCCCCCGCGCCCCGCTCACCTGGGGGATCGTGATTTGCGCCCTCATCAGCGGACTGCTCTTGGGTTCACTCATGGTGGAGGCCGTGCAGCATTCCCGCGATGCCGGCGGCGTCATTACCGCCCCTGAAATCATCGCGCGCAAAGGCAACGGCGAAACCTACCAGCCCAGTTTTGAAGAACCCCTGCACTCCGGCACCGAATTCACCCTCGAAGAAGATCGCGGCGGCTGGTACAACATCCGCCTCCGCGACAACCGCACCTGCTGGATTCCCCAAACCGCCGCCGAAATGATTAATAAGACTCCCTGATGTGGCGGAACATATCCTGGTTACAGCAAAGGGAGGAATTTGTGATTTGCCGCGGGGAAGCTGAACTTGTTGAATTCTTTCGGGGCCACCCATTTCAACTCGGTGTGTGAGCGGGGCCGGGGTTCCACCGGACCGGTCAGTGCACACCGGTACACATTCAGGGTAACTCTGAAGTGACTGTAGGCATGATTCACGGTGGCCACCAGGCCGCCGGCGCGCACGGTTATGCCGAGTTCTTCCTTGCATTCGCGCTTGAGGGCTTCCTGGTGGGATTCGCCAGACCGCACTTTGCCTCCGGGGAATTCCCAGAGCCCGCCCAGCAACCCTTCTGAAGGACGCTTGCCGATTAAGTACCGGCCGTCCTGGTGGATGGCGGCCACGACGATTTCATAATGCGGGGTTTCCTTCTTGGCGCGGCGGACCGGACGTTCCTCCTGGAGGCCGAGTTGCTGCGCGGCGCAGCAGGCCGCCACGGGGCACGCCTCGCACAAGGGTTTTCGCGGGGTGCAAATGCGCGCGCCGAGTTCCATCATGGACTGATTGAAGTCGCCGGGGTGCTGGGGCGGCACCAGCGCCTCTGCGATGCGCCACAGTTCTTTTTCCACGGCGGGTTCGTCCACGCAGGCATCGAGATTGAAAAGGCGCGCAAGCACGCGTTTCACGTTGCCGTCCACCACGGGGGTGTGTTCACCGAAAGCAATGCTTGCAATGGCTCCGGCGGTGTACCGGCCAATGCCCGGCAGCAGGGCCAGAACCTCCGCCTGCCGCGGCAGTTGGCCGTGGTACTGCGCAACGATCTGTTTCGCGGCCTTATGCATGTTTCGCGCGCGGGTGTAGTACCCCAGCCCTTCCCACAGCTTCAATACGCGGTCCTGCCGCGCTTTCGCCAAGGCTTGCACAGTGGGAAACGCGGCGATGAACCGCTCGTAATACGGCAGGCCTTGATCGACGCGGGTCTGCTGCAAAATGATTTCCGAGACCCAGATTTTATACGGGTCGGTGGTTTTGCGCCAGGGGAGATCGCGGGCGTCCGCGTGAAACCAGGCCAGCAGCGCGCGCCGGATAGCAAGGGTGTTTGTCATCGTCCGAGATACTTTCGCGCTTCATTCAAGACATCCGCGCGGCCCGCCCAGGGTTTATACACCAACCGCAGGGTCAGCCCATATTCTTTGCCGATTTCATACCGGGGCACAAGCAGTTGGAAGTCCCAGGCGGGATTCGTGTCATCGCCGGAAACCGTTTTTCCGCCGCCGGAAGGCGAGTGTGCAAAACGCACCACAGGCCCCGGTTTGAACATATAGATCAGCACGTGATCCCGCACGCGGCCATAGAAAAAGGGCTCGGCAAAGCGCAAGGGGGAGGGATTGGCATAGAGCAAATCGCCCGGTTCCGCAAAGGGCAGTTCCAGGGTGTCGTCCCCGCTCCGCACACTGCTGGCCAAACCGTGTTTCTGCGTGCACAACTGCACCCAGTGCGGTTTGTCCAGGGACGAACCTTCGGAGAGGAAATAGAGGCTCTTGTCCTCCGGCTCATGGATGTAGGAAGCCCAGAAAACGCCAAAGAAACCTCCCTGAAAAACGTCTTTGCGCGGGATGCACCGGAACTGCATGTCAACATAGTTCGGCCCGTTGATTTCAAACCGGGTCCAGCTTTCGACATTGAAAAACGGCGTGGCCGGTTGGTGCAATTCCGCCGTCCGCCCGTCAATCCTGGCAAAGGTCATGGGGGCCACACGCGGCTCAAAGAACAGATTCCCGTCCGAAAGCCGGGGCCGTCCATCGAAATAATGTTCCAGATTCAGTCCGGCATACGCCTGCACGAATGGCGATACGTCCGAGCCGGGCGGTTGAAGGCTGAACACGCCATTGTAACGGGCGTTGTGTTTATCCATGGCGGCATTGTTGCCAATAATGCACCGCAGCCCTTCGGATTCGAAAAGCGCGAAGTTTTCATTGGCTTCCGCGGAGAGAGCGGCCAGCATAATGACCATGGATACCGCGATCATGACAGTCCTTCCTTTTTGCTCACGGTTTCGTTTGAATCTCCGCCAAAAGTTTCCGCAGGTGCGGCACGGTGATGGATTCGCCCAGCGGTTTCAAGGGGCACCGCGCGTACAACTCCACCAACCGCGCTTCATATTCGGCGCCCAGCCCGGCATAATCGAGCAGGCCCTGGACAACGTCCTGTTGCTCCACGCGCACGCTGTTCAACCGGTTCGCGGGCTGGCCATTTTCGAGCAGCGGCACATCCATCATCACGCGGGAATACCGCCGCATCAGCCATTCCAGTTTCGCGGCATTCAGGAGGGCCGGGGCCGGCGCGGCCTGCTGATAATGGTTGGCGAAGCCATGCGGGGCCATCGCCCACTCATGGCTGACATGCGAGGCACAGGGCGTGGGCGGCCCTTCGTTCTGATACAGCAACGACCATTGACGGTCCTTGCTCCAGGGTTTATCCACTTCTTTTGGCCGCTTTTTCGGCTTCATCTTGTCATTCTTAAACATGTCGAGCGTGAGTTCAAAACTGTTTTTCTGCAAGGGAATCCAAAAAGTTTCACGCTGATTTTCGGGGATGCATTCCTCGAAGGTTTTTCGCGCTTTCACACAAGGGGTGAGCGCATCGAAGGCGCGCTGATAGCCTTCCGGAAAACGCTGGGGATCAAAGGCGGGCAGGGGCTGGCGTGTCATTTGTTCCATTGGCACCAGCATGTCGCCCGTGGCGCACGTAACCAACACGGGGTTCGCGATGCGGTCCACGCAGGAAATGGGACTCAGGAAATACCACGTATCCGCGCTCAGATCGCGGGGATAGGATTTGTAGCAGGCATCCGCGAGGCCGGTTACCGAGCACAGGATGGGCAGCGGGGAATCTTCCATCTTGGCGGGGAATTTCGAGGCGGCGCGGTTGGCTTCAAAATACTGGAGGTTGTAGGACCAGTTTACCACGGGACAGTCCGCGGTGGTGGCGGTAACCGGAAAAGTGTCCGCGCTCATGGCCAAGGCCATATAGCCGCCCTGGCTTCCCCCGTCAATATGCAGCCGCGTGCGATCAATGAATGGAAGACGCCGCGCCCACTGAATAATCGCGCGCGCTTCGTTATAGCCGTTGGCCACCGCGGCATCAATGGGGTATCCGCCCTTTTCGTCCGTGTACACCGCCGTGAAAACCGCCCAGCCGCGCTTGGCCCAATGCTTCGCGCCGCTCACTTTCTTCTCATAATGCACATGACACAGGGCCGGAACCGGTTTTCCGGAGGTCATGGATTTCCGCGACACCACCATGCGCGCCAGGCCCTCTTTGGCATCGCCGCGAATACCGATGTAGGGCACCTTCACGGTGACGACGCCATAGCCTCCGTCCGTTTCCTCCCCAACAACCGTTACTGCGCCCTCGAATCCCGTTTCATTGGGCACTTTGCCCTTGATGAACGATGGGCACCCGGAAAAGAGCGCCAGAAACAAAACCGAGGCCAGCGCCAGCGCGCCAAGTGCGCGGCGGCCGCGTGTGGATGACAACCCTGCGGTAACAGACATGTGCGCCACTCCTGCCGGTCAAAGACCCCGTGGAAAGTACCCATCCCCCGCCGCCGCCCGCTAATTAAACAGCGCGGACAATTCCTCTTGAATCGAGGCGATGGATATCGTGGAACCCAGCGGTTTCAGTTTCCCCGCATTATACAACGTAATCAACCGCTGTTCATGTTCATTGCAGATCGTGGCGTAATCCAGCAATCCTTGGAGCACATCCAGCCGTTCGGGACCCGGCATGTTGAGCCGGACGGCCGCCTGGCCCTTGGCCAAGCGGGGCAGATTTTCCAGGGTGAAGGTATAGCGTTCCATCAAGCGGTGGAGTTTGGGGGCGTTCAGCAGGTCCGGGGAGGGCGGATGGGTTTTATAATATTCCGTGAAGCTGTCCGGATACATCCACCATGTGTAGCGTGTGTGCCCGGAATAGGGCATGGGCGCGCCCTCGTCGAGATAGAGCAGCGACCATTGGGCTTCCGGACTCCAGGGTTTGTCCCCGCCGGCGGGTACGGACACGGAGGCTTTGCCGGGAGTGTAATACTCGGGAATGATTTCATAGGCGCCTTCTTGCGGGGTAAGCACCTGAATAAAGTACTGCCCCGCGGGCAACAGGTCTTCAAAGTGGACTTTGGATTTTGCATTCAACGTCAGCGTGTCAAAATCCCGGATATACCCGGAGGGGAAATCGTCCGGATTGAACGGGCGAAAATGGGTGGCGCTCATTTGTTCCATGGGCAGCAGGACATCCCCGGTGGCGCAGGTGATCAACGCGGGGGCGGTGATGCGGTCCACATACGAAATGGGGCTGAGGGTATACCAGGTGTCCGAGGTGAAGTTGGAACCGAAGTAGAGGTAGTTCCACTCCGTGATGAAACAAACCGAATGGAGCAAGGGGATCGGGGAGTCTTCCGTGGAGACTTCCGGATACCGGGCCGGGCCTTTGTTGGCTTCCACATAGCCCAGGCAATACGACCAGTTCACGAGCGGGTTGTTGGCGGTCAGCGACGTCACGGGAAACATTTCCGCACCCAAATCCAACGCGACAAACCCGCCTTGGCTGGTTCCGTCCACATGAATGTGCGTGCGGTCCACATAGGGCAGGCGGCGTATCCATTGGAAGGTGGCGCGGGCCTGGTTCACCCCGTCCCCGCCCGCCAGTCCCAGTGGATAGTTTCCACCGGTGCCGGTGTTCATTTCCGTGACCACGGCCCAGCCCCGATCACACCAATGCTGGGCGTCAAGCATATCCAGGGTGTAATACGCATGGAAAAACACCGGGACCAAGGCGCCGGAGACCCCCTCCTGCTTTCGGAGGATCACTTGGGCCAGACCCACTTTCCCATTGCCGAATACGTCCAAATACGGCACTTCCACAATGGCGACGCCATAGTCCCCTTCCATATACCGGGCCACTACGTTGACGGCCCCGTCAAAAACCGGTTCCGTGGGCACCCACCGTTCCAGAAAATTGGGGACGAGTTCACCCATCACACGATAGGACCAGAATCCAATCTGTCCGCCCGTTTCCGCCATCCATGCGGACAGATGCTCTTCCACGTACCGCGCCGAGCCGTCCAACAGCTCCGCGGTGGCCTGCTCGAATCCAAGGAATTCACTGACATGCCAGGACCACAACGCATACCCATTATTGGGGTCGCAGTTGTAATAGGTCCCATCGGAGCTGCCTTTGCCAATCTTCGCGGCAACAATGGACGGTCCCGCTTCCCCGGGATGGGCGATAATCGCGCGCGCATGGGCAATGTCGGCCTTTTTATACAGCGGCAGGATATAGGTTCCCTGGCTCAAATCCTCGGGATTGCCCACGGTAAATAGCACGGGTTCACCCTCCTCCTCCCCTTCGTTCGCCCCTTCGGTCTCTCCTTCGGTTTGCCCTTCCGCCTGTCCTTCGGCTTGCCCTTCTCCCGCTCCCTCCATTTCCCCTTCCTCTGCGCCTTCGCCTTCACCTTCGGTGCCTTCCGGCCCCAGCGACATCACCAAATCCACGGCGGTATTCGCCTTGACGGTTTCCCCCGCGGCTGGATTTTGGCGGATAACATTCCCCGCAAGAACGGTTGCGCTGTGTTCTTCCGATACAACGCCCACAATCAGGCCGGCGTTTGCAATCGCTGCTTCGGCCGAGGCCCGGGGCAATCCGGTTGTCTCGGGAACAACAACCAGCCGGGGACACCCCATAAGGAAAACCGCAAGAATGGCGGCGGCATACAGGCAAACACGTCGTTTCATCATCCGTTAAAGCCCTTTATGGCGTCTTTCCAACATAACTGTGGGGTTCGGACGCGAAAGCATTACATCCGGGATGTTTTCCCGGCTGTTTCCGGGGTCTCAAAACGTCCGGCGAAAGGGCATCGTTGGCGCTGGCGGTGTTATATCCCCAACGCGGCCAAGGCGGCCTGAAGCGAGGCGATGGATATCGTGGAACCCAGCGGTTTGAGTTCTCCTTCGCCATAGAGTGTTTTCAGCCGCTGTTCATGCGTGCTGCTGATGGTGGCGTAATCCAGCAATCCCTGGAGCACATCCCGTTGTTCCACGTCCGGGAAATTGAGCCGGGTGGCCAGATGGCCGTTGGTCATCCAGGGCAAATTCTCCAGGGTGAAGGTGTAGCGCTCCATCAGGCGGTGCAGTTTGGCGGCGTTGAGCAGGGCGGGGGAAATCTCGCGGTTTTTGTAGTATTCCGTAAACGAGTCGGGATAAAGCACCCATGTGTAGCGCGTATGGCCGGAATAGGGCATGGGCTCCCCTTCATCGAGATACAGCAACGACCATTGCACATTGTGATCCCAAGGCTTGTCTTCCGCGGCGGGCAGCACCAGGGCGGCCTTCGCGGGCGGTGTATAGTAGCTCGGAATGATCTCGAAGGCATTTGCCTGCAACGTCTTCACCTGGATGGAATAGTTGCCTTCCGTCAACACCTCTTCAAGGGTCACGTGGGACAGTGCGTTCGCCGTCAATGTGTCAAAGTCGCGGACATACCCCGCCGGAAAATTGCTGGGGTTGAACGGCCGAAAATGGGTGGTGCTCATTTGCTCCATGGGAAGCAGAACATCCCCGGAGGCGCAGGTGAGCAATACCGGAGAAGTAATGCGGTCCACGTAGGAAATGGGGCTGAGGTAATACCAGGAATCCGAAGACAAATCGGCGCCATACAAAGCCGCGCTCCAATCCGCGATGTACCCAATGGAATTGAGCAGGGGGATGGGCGAGTCTTCTTTGCCCACTTGGGGATACTGGGCCGGGCCTTTGTTCGCCATCACATACCCCATGCAATAATCCCAGTTCACCAAGGGGCTGTCGGCGGTCACAGAGGCAATGGGAAACATTTCCGCGCCGAGGTCCAGCGCCACGTACGCCCCCTGGCTAATCCCGTCCACATGGATGTGGGTGCGGTCCACAAAGGGCAGACGGCGTATCCATTGAAACGTGGCCCGCGCCTGGTTGCCGCCATCCCCGCTGGACAACCCCAGCGGGTATTTCCCGCCGGTGCCGGTGTTCATGTCCATGACCACCGCCCAGCCCCGGTCGCACCATCGCTTCGCCACCGCCATGTCCAACGTGTAATACGTGTGCAGGAACACCGGCATCCGCTTGCCGGATTCGCCATCCTCCCGGCGGATGAGCAACTGGGCCAAGCCCATCTTTCCGTTGCCATTGACGTCCAAATAGGGCAACTCGAGAATGACGATGCCATAGTCCCCATCCATATACCGGGTGATTACATTGCCCGCCCCGTCAAAACCGGATTCATCCGGCACCCATGTCTTCAAGAAGCGGACATCCTGGCATCCGCTTAAAAAAAACAGCCCGCAAACGGCCAAAGATGCGGAAATCGCATGCAAGAGCCGGTTTCTTTTTGTTTGTCGGGGGGGACATGCGGTCACAGCAGACCCCTGCCCGGCGGTAAAGCATCCGCACGCCCACCGCCGCGCCAAGTGAAGCGCGCCCGCCCAAAAGTAACTTCCCGGCATACAGGTCTCCTTAAGACCCCTGTGCAAACTACAACTTCTTGATGCGAATGTTACGGAACGCCACATAATGCGCGTGGTCCTGCAGCCCGATAAAGCCCCGGCGCAGCCGGTATTTCAATTCTTCATGTTCGTCAAAGTTGACGTCTTGCACAATTTTACCATTCAACGTGGCTTTTAGGTTGGGGCCCGTGAACATAATTTCCAGCGTGTTCCATTCCCCGGCCGGTTTGGCCGCGTTCAGTTTGGGCGGCAGCACGTCATACACCGCGCCGGTGGTTTGCTTGTCCGGCACCTTCCCATGGTCGCCCATGATTTGAAATTCCATGCCGATTTTCGACTGCCGGGCCGCGCGCGGCGCGCGCAGAAACACGCCGCTGTTCGATCCTTCCGTCTTCAGCTTGAATTCAAGCCGCAGGATGAAGTCGCCGTACCGCTCCCGGCTATACACCGCCTCCCCGCCGGGCTTTACCCATTCGATCCACCCTTCCGGGCTGATGCGGAACCCGTTGGGGTCATCACCCCAGACCCACCACCCATTAAATGTTTTGCCATCGAACATCGAAACAAAACCCTCTTTTTGCTCCTCCGCGCTCACCAGTGAATTGTCCGGCGTATACGGGGCCTTTTCCACCGGATTGGCAAGCGCGGCATCCAGGGCCGCATAGTCTTCCTCCGCGCCCCGCAACACAAAATGAACATTCTTCATGGCGGGGTCGGGAATGGCCCCGGCGACCAGCACGGGATGCGCCGGCGCCGCGGCGGGAGGCGCGGACACCACTTCGATAGCCCCGTTTTTCGGCGCGGCAATCACGCGGCCCGGCGCCAGTTTGGCAAATTCCTTGGCGAATTTCCCGGCCTCCGGCCCGTCGAAATAATACACGGCCATGCCCTGGCCTTTCAGCGCCTGGGCCGCCGTGCGCACCGCGTTCTTGCAGAATTCCGGCTCCGTGCGCCCGCCCAATACCCGCACGGCCACGCCCATGCGCTGATCCTTGGCCCGGGTGGCCAGCGTTTTCACCGTCTCCACCGCCTTCGGGTCCAGCGTTTTGCCATCCTCGGAAAAACCGGCCAGGTCAAAGCATGCGGTATTGCCGCCCACCTCCGCGATGCGCACCAGCGCCGGGGCCATGATGGACAGTTTTCCTTCGCAGGCCCCCAATCCCGGCACTTGGAACGCTCTCAGCGTGAATTCCTTGTCCCCGCGCTTCAGTTTGCCATCCACGATTTTGAAATCATCTTTCCCGAAGCTGAGGGCGGTTGCGCATCCGGAAAGCGATGCCAAAACAACGGCCACGCCAAGCATCCCAAAAAACAAGCCTCGAATCTTCATATCTACCTCTTCTTTTGTTTCGGCTGAAAAAGTGTGCGCATCATACCAGATTTCCGGCGGGAAAGGCACCCTGCCTGCAGTGCCACAAACATGAATAGCGGTGGCAAAGGAGGGGACAGGACCGGTGGAATGAGGGCAGACAGTGCCATTATGGCTGATTCATTCGTGGCCGGTGGAGCATATTGCCAAGGAACCATTGTAGCCACATGGGACTGAATTACGCGCCATCACCCTGATCACGTGATATAGACAGTGAAGATGAACGGGCGTTCTCGAAGGCGATGGTGGGGAATTTGCGGCGGGGGAAACACCCTCTACAGGCTTTTTAACGGTGTTGTATGGTTTCAAATGTCGCCGCGATGCCTGCTTCCGGCAATAGTGATGAAACGACCAAATAAATAACGGGGGAAACATGGTGGGCGAGGCGGGAATCGAACCCGCATGCCCTTCCGGGCAACGGATTTTAAGTCCGTCGTGTCTGCCTATTCCACCACTCGCCCACGGCTAAACCGGGGGAATACCCCTTGGGAGGGGATGACTTCGGACAAAAAAAAGAGTTGGAGGCGGCACCCGGATTCGAACCGGGGAATAAAGGTTTTGCAGACCTTCGCCTTACCACTTGGCTATGCCGCCGAGCCGCCTTCAACTTGGGTTCATTGTAGCGAAGGCGCGCGGGGGTTGTCAATTGAACGGTAAGGGCGAAGCGGGAAATGGGGATCGGGTGGCCGGGGACTAACAATCTGGAAAGCAGGAAAACCGGAAAGCCATTGGAATGCCTCGTATCCCAAAAGGCGCTATACTTTGCGGGGGAAAGGGGGTAGAATAGGGTCAGGGAGTTGAACGGTACCGCGGACGCCTTTGGGGCATATCGGGGAGGATCCCTCATGGAATACGATGAGCAGTTGCAAAAAATCATGGCATTGCCGTTGTTTCAATCCGTGCCGGAACCGGTCCAGCGGCAGTTTGGGGACTTATTTCTGGCCGCCGGCGACAGCACGGACCTGACGGACGGGGAAGCCCTCCTGCATCAGGGCGGACTGGGCGGCGATACGGGGTATGTGTTGCTGAAGGGCCATGTGGTGGTGGAGCGCGAGGGGCTGGACCCCCTTATCGTGCCCGCGCCCGCGCTGCTGGGGGAAATGTCGCAAATCAACCCGCACGCCCAGCGTTCCGCGACGGTCAGCAGCAAGGGGCGGGTGGAGGTGCTCGCTTTTTCGTGGCGGCAGCTCTATGCCAAGGCGAAAGCGATGCTCACCCAGAGCGAACTGTTTCTGTTGATGGAATGCATCGAGCGCTCGATGCTCAAGCGGTTCCAGCGCGAGGCCCTGATGGACCTTCCGCAGTTCCGCGGGTTGCCCGATGAATTGCGCATGCGCATTTGCCTCTATCTCCAATGGGAAATTCATCCCGTGACCGTGGGGCCGGACGGAAAACTCTTCGAGGCGAAGGGCCTGTGCGGCGATACGGGCTACCTGCTCGCGCGGGGCCAGGCGCATATCGTGCCGCCGGCGGGGCGGCCCCTGGTAATCAACGCGCCGGACATTATCGGCGTGCACCCCCGCTTTGAACCGGAATTGCGCTGGACCTGTTCCGCCTTCCTCAAGGGAAACGTGGAAGTGCACCGCTTCTCCTGGCTGGTTTTCTGCAACCTCCTTCAACAGCGGTTGCCGCCCGCCGAATTTCAACTGTTTCAGGGCGCCCTCAACGCCTACGCAAAGGAACACTTCACCCATTAGGCCGTTCTCCGTCATATCCTGCCTTCACCTGTTCGCCGTGTGTGGTTGCGCCGGCGCGATGGCGTGCTTTTCCGGGTGCGCCCATAAACGCAGTGAACCCGCCGTGCGGTACCCGGAACGTTCCATTCCCCATCGCTGGCCGGTGGCTTCCCCGCAAGCCAAAGTAACGTCCGAATTCAATGAAGCGCGCGACTTGGGGACCCGAAAACATAAGGGCATGGATATTTCCGTGCCCGAAGGAACCCCGGTGCGCGCCACCGCGAAAGGATGGGTTGTCTTTTCAGGTTTTCAACAGCGCTATGGGGAACTCATCATCCTCCGCCATGACCATCACCTTGAAACGGTATATGCCCATCTCAAACAACGGTTGGTGCAGGTGAATCAACAGGTAAGCGCCGGACAAACCATCGGTAAATCCGGGCGTTCCGGAAATGCCACCGGCGCGCACGTGCATTATGAAATACGGCGGGATGGCCGGCCTGTGAATCCCGCCCCCTATCTTCCGGGCCGAACACCGCCCCGCGAGTGAGACAAGGCAAGAAAACAGCAAGCATTGTGTATTCATAACAATACATAATGCATCAAATATGTTTTCTATTTTGCCGTATAGAAATTACAATTGAAACCTGCTCTATATTTTCAGGGTCAATTCCATACTTTGAATTACAATAACGAGGGTCTTACCATGCGGTTTAAGAGAGGGTTGTGGGTAGTTTTTTCGATTTTTACGGCTTGCAACGTCGAAGCGGCCGGTTTACAGGAACCGGCACCGAAAGTTCCTGCGGCAATAGGCGCGGAAAAAGCTTTGGCGGGTTCCTGGAATGTGATGGATTTTGGGGCGGTGGCGGATGGGACCACGGATAACACGGAAGCCTTCAACAGGGCGTTGAAGGCGGCGGAAGCAGGGCGCGGGGGCGTGGTGCACGTGCCGACGGGCCGTTTCAGCTTTTCCGGGTCCTTGGAAATCCCGAAGGATGTCACACTGAAAGGCGTGTTTGTGTGGGCGCCGTCGCATACGGGGGTGCGGGATAAAGGCGCGCCGTTGCCGGAATATGGAACGGTCTTGCTGCCGCGGGGCGGCGCGGGTTCGGAGGAAGGGCCGGCGTTCATCCAACTGACCACCAATTCGGTGCTGCAGGGGGTGTGCGTGTATTATCCCGATCAGGACCTCAACCCGCCGCCCAAGCCGTATCCCTATGCCATTTTCATGAGCGGAGACAATCCCGCCGTGCTGGAGGTGGAATTGCTCAACCCGTATAACGGCATTCAAATCGGAAAGGGGGGCCGGGAATTGGTGCGCAATGTGTATGGGCAGCCGCTGCATATCGGCCTTTTCCTGGACGAAGCGTATGATTGCTGCCGGTTGGAGAATGTGCATTGGAATCCATGGTGGACCTTTGATTCGCCCATGGCGCGCTGGCAGTTGGACAATGGCGTGGGATTCATTTTCGGGCGCAGCGACGGGCAGTACGCGCTCAATACCTTCTGCTTCAATTATCACATCGGGTATCATTTCATCCGCACGAAGGCGGGGGTGACTTACGGCAATCTCAGCGGCGCCAACGCCGAACTGTGCCACACCTGCATTCAGGTGGAAGATTGCTGTACGTGGGGAATCCTGTTCAGCAACGGCGGCTATGCCCTGCTCGATCCGCCCGTCTCCATGATGGTGCGGGTGGCGGAGACGAATCGCGGCACCGTCCGCTTCAGCAATTGCGCGTTCTGGGGGCCGACGGACCGCTGTGCCGTGATCGAGGGCCAAGAGGGCGGCTTCGTGAGTTTTGCGAACTGTACGTTTGCGGAGTGGGCCGAAGACCGAAAAATGCCTGTGAAGGAACGGAAACAGCGCGATCCTTGCATCGCGGCGTTAAGCGGCTCCCTCATGGTCCGCGGCTGTGAATTCCGCGACAACAAGCCGCAGCTTTACCTGGGCCCAAAACTGGGCGGCGCCGTGGTGACCGACAACATCACCCATTTCCCCATGGACATCCGCTCGGAGATGAAGAAAAAGCTGATCGTGGACAACAACCTGCCGCTTCGGGGCAAAGTGCCGCCGCCGAGGAAGGAGAAAGAGTAAACGCTCCCTCGGCGCCCTTGGAGTGAACCGCACGGAAACTACCGGCGGATTTCAGTGAAGCGGGCGGTCTGTTCCTTGATGGCGCGTTCGGTGGGCAGGCGCTCCATGGAGCTCGCCCCGTAAAAGCCGTCAATGCCCGCGCAGCGCTTCAGGATGTAGTCCGCGTCCCCGGGTTCGGCGATGGGGCCGCCATGGCAGAGCAGGAGAATGTCCGGGTTCACGCCCTTTGCCGCGTCCACGATGGCATTGATGAGCGTCACGCTCTCGTCCAGCGTTTTGGCGGTTTGTGCACCGATGGACCCGGACGTGGTCAATCCCATGTGCGCCACGAGGATATCCGCGCCGGCCGCGGCCATGTCCCGTGCGTCTTTGGCGTCAAAGACGTAAGGCGTGGTGAGCAAATCCAGTTCTCGGGCCAGCCGTATCATCTCCACCTCCTTGTAATAGCCCATGTTGGTTTCTTCAAGATTGGCGCGGAAAACACCGTCAATCAGGCCGACTGTGGGGAAGTTCTGCACGCCCGCGAATCCCGCCGCTTTCACTTGGGCGAGGAACCGCGGCATCAGGCGCATCGGGTCCGTGCCGCACACCCCCGCCAGCACGGGGGTCTTGCGGACCACGGGCAACACTTCCGCCGCCATGTCCATGACAATCGCGTTCGCGTCGCCATAGGGCATGAGGCCGGCGAGGGAGCCGTGCCCCGCCATGCGGAAACGTCCGGAATTGTAGATCACGATGAGATCAATGCCGCCGGCCTCCTCGCATTTGGCGCTGATGCCGGTGCCCGCGCCGCCGCCGATGATGGGTTTGCCTTCGGCGATTTTTGCGCGGAAACGTCTCAGGATATCCGTTCTGCTTTCAGTCATTGTGCTATCTCCTGGCGGGCAGGCCGCCCGCGGGTTAACGGCCCATGTTTTTCAGCAAGTGGCGCGCGCATGCGCCGGAAAATTCCGGATCATTCACGTTGCAGTCCAATTCGATCACCGGAATATCCGGGCGCAGATGCTTTTTTAACGCGGAGAACAAAGCCCGGTCCGCCTCCGGATTCCAGAAAGGCCCGCCGGGCGCGTCAATCATGCTCAGCCCTTTCAATGGCAGCAATACCGTTACCGGCCCCGTGCTTTGATTCAATTTTTCCGCAAGAATTTCGCCCAGCCGCGCGCTTTCTTCCACGGTCGTGCGCATCAAGGTCACGTTCGGATTATGCGGATAGAAAGTGCGGCCCCGGAACTTGGCCGGAATGGTTTCGGGGGCCCAGAAATTCACCATGTCAAGGCAGGCGGGCGTCACAATCGCGGGCACGCCCTGCTTGGCGGCGGCCTCGAGGCGGGAAGGGCCCGCGCTCAGCACGCCGCCCGCCAGTTCATCCGCCCACTCCGTCGTGGTGATATCGAGCACCCCCGCGATCCGCCCCGACGCGATCAGGCTCTCCATGGCGCGCCCGCCCGTGCCGGTGCAATGAAACACGAGCACCTCATATCCCTCCGCCTCCAGAATCTGCTTCGCGTGCTCCACCGCCGGCGTGGTGTTTCCGAACATGGAGGCCGTGACCAACGGCTTGTCGTCTCCGGGCGGAACCACGGTCTCGGCCATGCCGCAAACCGCCCCCGCCGCCCGCGCGAAGAGTTCGCGGCTGATGCTATTGATTCCGGAGACATCCACTATGCTCGGTATCATCACAATGTCCTTGACGCCCACATACCCCGACACATCCGTGCCCGCCGCCGTGGAAACCATAACCTTGGGGACGCCCAGCGGGAGCGCGCGCATCGCCGCGCAGGCCATCGCCGTGCCCCCCGTGCCCCCGAGCGCCATCACGGCGTCAAAGCGGCCTTCCGCGTAGAGTTTGGGCAACAGGAGGGCCGCCCCGCGCGTCATCACCGCCACCGCCTCGCCCCGGTCCCTCCGCGCGGACAGCGCCGCCATGTCCGCGCCCGCGGCCAACGCAACCGTATCCCGGGGGATATCCGGTGCGATGCATGGCGGTTCCAGTGTTCCCACATCAATAAGCAGGGTGGCATGCCCCCGTGCTTCGATGCATTGCCGCACATAGGCATATTCCACGCCCTTCGTGTCCAGCGCCCCGAGTAACGCGATTGTTTTGCCCATGGTCCATCCTCCTTCACTCGCCAATACTACGAAATCATGGCTGGATTCCA
>CAYXPO010000028.1:0-17396 GCA_964466925.1 uncultured Nitrospirales bacterium | reverse complement strand
ATCCATGCCTGTGGGACGGAACTTGGCAAGCACCGCCCACGTGCCGGGGACATCGCCCGGCTTTTGCCGCTTGGCGCCGGCGGCCTGGGCCCATGCCTCGACGGCACCGGAATAGTTCATGTCCTCCGCGCCGACGATGATTTTTCCGCCCGGCCGCAACACCCGCATCATTTCCTTTACGGGAAGGTCTTTTTCCGTGCCGTTGATCGCAAGAATAAAATCCACCACATTGTCCGCATGGGGCAATGAAGCGGGATTCCAGTGTTCCACGAGCAACCGCTGCAGCGTATATCCTTTTGATTGCGCCGCCGCCCGCAATGCGGTGCATGTTTCCGCATTGGGTTCCAGCACATGCACAAACAGGCCATCGTGCGCCGCCAGCCGCAAAATGAGTTCTTGCGGTGTTCCGCCCAATACCACGCCCACCCCATGGGTGCATCCCGCCAGCCCGAGCACGGCGTCCGCCGTCTTCGCGGTATCCCCTTCCGCGCCCGCCATTCCGCACACCACGATCAACCAGCCCGTTAACAGTGTCCTACACGTCATGACTGTTTCTCCCATGGTTCTACTGCGCCGCTGTGATTATACAGCCCCAACCCAGATTGTGGAAATTATGTTGAAAACATGTACAATGCCGGATGAGGAGGAACGAATCATGCGGAACAAACAAGACATTCCACGGCGCGGATTTTTCACCCGTGTGGCGGCGGGCGGTATGACCCTGGCTGCGGTGGGAACTGTATCCAAGGCCGAAGCGCAAAAGGAAGAACCGGCGGTGAAACGCGGCGCGCAACGGTTGAGTCTCGAAAAATTACAGGCTTGGGAGTCGCTGGGATACGGCATGTTCATCCATTTCGGCATGAGCACGTTTGTGCAAAACGAACTGCCCGACGGCAAGGCGCCCGCCTCGACGTATGCGCCGGATAAACTTGATGTGGACCAGTGGGTCTCTGTGGCACGCGACGCGGGTATGAAATATATCGTGCTGACCTCGAAACATGTGGCGGGGCATTGCCTTTGGCCCAGCGCATACACCGATTACACCGTGGCCAACAGCGGCGACAAGACGGATGTCATGGGCAAGTTTGTGGAATCCTGCCGGAAACACGGCATCCTGCCCGGCTTCTATTATTGTTCCTGGGACAACCATAACCGTTTCGGCAGTAAAACGCCCTCCGACAAGGACGATAGCGGGCTGCCCGCTTTCACCACCTCGGTGTACCAGACGTTCCAAACCAACCAGCTTACCGAACTTATCAAAAAGTACGGTCCTTGGGCCGAACTATGGATTGACATCCCCGGGGTGCTTGGACGCGGCTACCGCACATTCCTCTACAACCATCTTGCCACGCTGAACCCCGAGGCCATCATCATGATGAACAGCGGCATCTCCACCCAGGAAAAGTATGACGTGGAATACGCGTGGCCTTCCGATATCATCGCCATCGAGCGCAGCCTTCCGCCCGGCCAGGGCCACCAGAAATGGCGCACCATCGAAGGCGCCGAATACTACATGCCCGGCGAAATCTGCAACCCCATCGGCAAGGAATGGTTCTGGGTCAAGGGCGACACATTGCGCTCAGACAAGGATCTCCTCGCCGAGTTTACGGCCAGCCGCGAACGGGGCGTCAACCTCCTGCTCGACGTGCCCCCCGATACCCATGGGCTCATCCCGGATGATACGGTTCAAGCCCTCATGCGCCTGCGCAAAAATGCCGGGATATGAACCGCCGTTTTTTTGCCTATACCGCATTGTTTGTCACCACCTTTGGGTGGTCGCTGTCGCCGGTGTTCATCCGGGGCCTGAGCGGGGCCTATGATCCGTATTCGCAGGCGTTTATCCGGTATTTCGGGGCCACGGCGGTATTGTTGGCGGTAAGCGGGATAGGGTATCGCGCGGGACTGATCGAAGCCTTCCGGAATCCTGCGACGTTTGGCTTGGCGGTGGCCAACACCGTGATGCAGACGGCCTGGACGGTCGGCATCTATTCCACCACGGCCACCGTGGCGCAGTTTGTAGTGAAACTTCAGGTGCCGTTGATAATCCTGTTCAGTTTCGTTTTGTTTCGCGAGGAGCGCGGCGTGATCCGGAGTCCGCTCTTTCTCATCGGCACGTTGTTGGGCTTGATGGGAGTGGGGGGGATACTGATTAAAGATCCCCATACCTCTCTTTTGCCCAGTTTGAACACGGCCACGCTGCTCATCATGTTCACCGCGTTCGCGTGGTCCATTTACGCGGTCTGGGGCAAGCACGCCGTGGCCTCCCTGCATCCCGTGCCGATGTTCACCCTTGTGGCGGTGTACACCACCCTTATGTTCGGCATCCTGTCGTTTCTCTTCGGAAATCCGCACACCCTGCTTACGGCGGGAACGCGTACGACCCTGCTTGCACTGCTTTCCGGCACCCTGCCCATCGCCATCGCGCACTGCACCTTCTTCCACGCCCAGAAACACCTCGGCGCGGCCTTTTGCACCAGCATCACCATGCTGAACCCCCTGATGACCCATTTCATCGCCCTGCTTCTCTGGCACGATGAGTCCATGTATTGGATTCAATGGGCGGGCGCCATTCTTCTCCTTACCGGAACCTTTCTCGTCATCCGCGCGGAACGCGCCCATGCTCCCGCATCCGTTGAGATGGCCGCGCCGCAATAAACCCGTACTCGTTCTTATTGATCCGGCCCCGGGGCAAGAGCGGCGTACGGGCTGGCGGCATAGCTTAAAAGATCCCGGAAGTTGGGCAGGGCGGGATCGGTTTGCGCGATGCGCCAGACGTTGTCCGGAGCAATAAAGGTAATCCAGACCTCGGAGAGGCCCGTTCGGGGAATGCGCATCGCCGGATCGGCGATTCGCCCCGTGGCATCGCTGACCGCATATCCAGTCAATGCGCAATACAGCAGGACCTTGATCTTTCCGGATGCGGCATATTCACTAAAATCCCAACGCCGGATTTGCCGGGTCATGTGTACGGACGCGCATCGCTCGAAAAACCATTGATAGGCGCGTTTTACATAGTCCAGAGACCATTTCTGTATATCTTCGTAGTCATTGGCATACACGCCCAGCACGCCGTTCAAATCTTTTTCCGTAAACGCCAAGTCCCACGCCTCAATCCGTTCCACAATTGCCTTGGCGATGACTTGCTGTGTTTCATCCAGTCCTTCCAGATTCGGCCACCAGGGCGGTACGGGCACCGGGGCCGTGTTTTCCGCCGCCGGTACGGGCAGGCTTTCCGCCGTGCTCAACAGCGGATTCAGCAGCACTTCCTCGGCAATGCGGCTTTCCACCATGCTCAGGGCAAGATACTCCCCGTAATTCACCGTGCCCTCGAAGGGTTCCATGTCATTGGTGAGCGTGGTGACCGCATAGGCCACGCTTTGATCCGTCCCGATGGCCGCATCCACATACCGGCATTCCAGGAGTCCTTCCGCGAGGGGCGTGAACCGCGTGTCCGGAAGTACGCGCTTGTACACGGAGTACGACACGTTTCCTTCCCGGAAGGGCCAGGTCAGTTCGATGGCGTCTCCTTCGCGCCGCGCCAGCACCTTGCGCACCGGGGCCGGCACGGCGGGCAATGCAAAACTTTGCGGCTCCCGCACATTTTCCCGCGTATTCATCACAAACGCGCCCCGGCCTATAACGGATATAAAGGCCGTGCCCGTCCCGTCCGCATGCCGGTATTGGTCCAGGAGCGCGGCCCACTCCTGCGCGGATGTTTTCGAACCCGCCGTCACCACCGTGGCAAAGGTATCAATGCATTGCGCCGGGGCCTGCGGCGAGATCAACGGCACCCAGTAATGATCCCCACGGTTCAATATCAATTCAGGGACCTGTCCCGGGCGTTCCATGCCATACGCGCCATGCATCAGCCATCCCCGATCCAGCACGCCATCAATATCCTGCAAGTTTTTGTGAAATTCCGCCGGGTTGGACGCGGGAACCAACTGGCACGCCACCCGCGCCTTCTTCGTCACAAAATCCTTGCGTGCAATCAGGCCCTTCTTTGTGATTTCCAACAAAGCCGGACACAGCACCGCGTCCCAGACCGTTTTGTTCGCGCCAAACCAGAGCGTGCTTTCCGGCGCAAATGAATACACCGCCGCGCCGGTCATCGCGCCATTCAACAGCATTGCACGGTATATCGAATAGGGAATCCGGCCGTCATCCGCCGCGCGGCCAAACACTCCCGGTTCCACAAAGCCCGCATCCAGATACCACCGCGCATCCGCCGCCATGCCCCATTGCGCCACCGTTCCTTCCAGCCACATTCCCAGCAGCGCGGATTGATTCGCAACCGTGTGGGCGTCCCGTTGCAGGCAGGCCGGAAGCACGTAGTCCTGGCATTCGATCATTTTCTGGCGCAACGCCGCGCAGTCCGGGCGCGCCATCATGCGGGCCCACTGCACTTCGCCCAGCGGGATGTATACAAACCGGCCATAGCGCGCCGCCGCGTCCAGCGTATCCATCAGCCAGCGCACGGCACAGGGCACGCCCTTCTCATCGGCATTCAGCGGATCATATGCGTTAAAGGGAATCCCGGTGACTTCCACGCCCTTTATCACCGTGTACGCGCGCAACAGCGCTTCCGTCTCCGCCACGCCGCACCGTTTCACAAAATCATCGGAGGCAATCCGCGCCACCAACGGCACGCCGGCCCCCTGCAACGCGCGAAACAGCGCCGCATAAAACTCCATGTAGGGGGCTTGGGCGGGCGCATCCACCTGAACGGCGGAGTATGTTTTCAATGAATTGGGAAGCTGCCCCCAACTTTCGGCCACTTGTTGCGCGTACAGTTCCGGCGCGGCTCCGGGCGTGCCGGGGATCGGGAAGATAAACAGGGGATGGTCCGCGTTGATTTCCACGCACAGCGGTGGATATTCGGCGGCACAAACAACCGGGGCGGCCATGGGCAGGAGTACCGTAAAAAGAAGGGATAGACTTAAAACAACGCCAGAGTGGGGGGCAACCCGCAACTGCGGCAGGATATGTTTCCGCGGATTAGGGCGTATCACCTTCCACGCCGCCTTCCATTTCGCCGTCGAAGAATGTGCGCGGATGTCCGTCCGGGTCCGTAAACACGAGACAGGCATCCAAACTGCCCGCGCCCAGCGATTCCGTGGAACCGCAAAGGGCCAGGCCGCCATCCGCAATTTCCGTCACGCCATAGGCCGTATCGGATTTCGGCCCGCCCACGGTGCGCTCCCAAAGCACCCTGCCGGTGGCATCCACTTTCACCAGGTAAATATCGTAAAGACCCGCGCCGGAGGAAGTGGTCTCGCCCGCCATGACAAATCCGCCATCGGACGTCTCGACCACCGACCGGGCGCGATCCTGTCCCGGACCGCCCGCCGTCATGCTCCACACTTCATTTCCTTGGGCGTCGGTGCGCACCGCGTACAGGTCCACCGAATTATTCGCCGGATTCCTCCGGCTGCCCGCAATTACAAAACCGCCCTTTGATACCGCCGCCACCGACATGCCCGTTGCTTCCTGACCGCCGCCAAAGGCGTTGCTCCACAACGGTTCGCCATTTACAGTGGTCTTGATCAGGTACATGAACCGCTGATCCTCCGCGGTCTGCATGGCGCCCGCCGCAATCACCGCACCGCCGGAGGTGAGCGCCACGCCGTTTATCTGCGTGGAAAATGTTTGATCCTGCGGCGCATATTCGCGCAAGGCATTGCCCAGCGCGTCGGTGTGCAAGGCATACATCACCGGCCAGGAAGCATAAAACGCACTCCCCGCCGCGAAAAGGGTTCCATCACTCAACGCCGCCACCGCATGGGCGGTCTGCCGGAGCGACTGCTCGAAATGCGTGCTCCAGACACGATTGCCGGCGGAATCGGTTTTCACCAAATACACCGCCTGATACGTGGCTTTGGCCTGCTCCATCGTTGTTCCCCCCGCCAAGATGAACCCGCCGTCCGGCGTGCGCGCCAGGGCATTCGCAACGTCATCCCCCAACCCGCCATACCGTTGGCTCCATGCTTCCTTTCCGTCCGCATCCACCCGGATCAGATATGCGTCCCGGCCCACGGCTCCAAACGATTGCGTGTCCCCCGCCAGGGCCACGCCGCCGCCGTCCAACGCCACGATGGCCTTGGCCTGATCCGCCGCACTTCCGCCGAACGTCAACATCTCCGTGGTCACGGTGATGAACCCCGTCTTGGTTTCCGTATGTGTTCCGTCTTTCGTCGTAACCGTCAGAGAAACGGTCTTCATGCCGGGCGCCGTGTACACGTGGACGGGGTTCTTTTCCGTGCTGGTTCCGCCGTCGCCAAAGGCCCATTCCCGTTTCGTAATCGCCGCGCTTCCCGCCGTGGAGGCGTCCGTGAACGTCACGGTCAGCGGAGCCAGCCCTTTTTTGGGCGTGGCGGTAAACGCCGCCACGGGCGCTTGGGTTACTTTGATATACCCGTTCTTGATCGCTTCCGCCGCGCCGTGTTTACTGAACACCCGCAACCGAACCGTATATGTTCCGCGTGCGGCGTACGTGTGTTCGGGATTCTGCTCCTGGCTGCCGCCCCCGTCCCCGAATTCCCAGCGCCATTGTGTTATCGCGGCGGTTCCCGCCGCCGACTCATCCGTGAATTGCACCGTCAGCGGGCCTTCCCCGCTTTCCACATCCGCGCTGAATGCGGCTTTCGGAGAAACCGGCTTTAGCACCTCGATCAAATTGGGTTTGCTTTCATCATCCGAGCCGTCCGCCGCCATCACCGTCAGGCGCACGCTGTAAATTCCGGGTTTCGTATAGGTGTAGAGCGGGTTTTGATCCATGGACTCCGCGCCGTCGCCAAAATTCCACAACCAACTCGCTATCGGGTTGGCCCCCGGCGTGGAGTGGTCCGTGAACGCCACTTCCAGCGGTGCGTACCCATATACCGTGTACGCCTCGAACGCGGCATGAATTTGGGCGACGGGCAAACGTGGACATCCCATCAAAGCGCCGGCAAGGCACACCGCCAGCATTATGCCGCTGATCCGGGTATAGAACTTCATCCTTCGCGTCCTCCTGGCAGACCGATGGGCCTCAGTATAAAACAGCCTCCCGTGTCCATGCCAATGTTTAGACATACTCCATCACCTTTATATATCCCCCTGAGCCGCCGCAGGTTGCATCCTTTTGGCATTTTGGTCCATGAAACCGTGCCGTCCATACAGAACTCCAATTACGGGAACGGCTTACGGTATAATGCCCCATACCGAAAGGCAACAAAGGCTGACCCATGAAATATCCGATTACACGCCCGGTGGTCCAACTGTACCGGCCCGCCGCCTCCTTGAAAGTGCGTCCGAAGACCTCCGGCAACTATGTCCAACAATGCAATTATGTCTATGCCGAAGCGCATGGCCTTGGGCTTGTTATGGACATCTTTACGCCCGAGCACAGCGCCAACGGACTCGGCATCTTGGATGTCATCAGCGGCGGGTGGTTCGCGGACCGGGTCCAACTCAACGAACACATCGGCCTCGGCGTGTTTGACGCGCTCTGCGCCCATGGTTACACCGTGTTCGCCCTGTCTCCGGGGTCCGTCACCAAATTCACCGGCTTGGACATGGTCCGCCATGTCCACGAAGGCATCCGCCACATCAAAGCCCGCGCCGCCGATTTTAACATTGACCCCGAACGGCTTGGACTCACCGGGGCGTCCGCCGGGGGCCATATTGCTTCGTTGGCGGCCCTGGAAGTGAGACCCGCGCGGCCCCAGAGCCGCGACCCGTTCCGCCATCACGACACCCGTGTGCGTGCGGCGGGCGTGTTTTTCCCCCCCACGGACCTCTTGGATTTTGGCGGCATTCCCTTCGATTTTATCGAACTCGAAGGGGCCTCGCTCGGCCATTTATTGTTTGAGAATGGCCTTGAGGGGCATACGCCCCGTGAAATCGAAGAACGCATGGCGCAACTCTCCCCCGTGCGCAAGGTGGCCGCGAATCCTCCGCCCTTCCTCCTCATCCACGGCGATGCCGACCCCATCGTCCCCGTCAGTCAATCCGAAAAACTCGCTCATGCCCTTCGCGCCGCCCACGGAACCGCCGAACTCCTCATCAAACCCGGCGGCGGCCATCCCTGGCCCGATATCCGCACCGAAATCGAATACCTCGCCGATTGGTTCGACCGGCAGCTCAAGACGTGAAACCACCGATGAATCCTCCTTTGCCAAGGCTTCGGAGGACAAGCACCGGAGAACACCCGGGGCTCAAGTGTTCATACCGCAACGGGGACATCAATAAACGCGGGTTCACTGGAAGGTTCCGGAATGGGATCGCCAAATTCTCTCATCACTTCGAGATGACCCTCGATCGCTTCCCGAATGCCCTGGAGTGTTTCATCGAGGGAAACACCCGCACTGGTGCATCCGGGCAAATCAGGCACATACGCCGAGAAATTATCGGGACCTTTTTCTATAATGACGAGATACCTCATGGGTTCTCCTCCTTATTCAGACTCGCCTGTTTGAATATGCTGGCCAAGGTCTTGGGGTGCAGATCAAAATTCATATTTCCGGGCACCGTAACAGTACCGGGCTTGGAGGGATGGCGAAAATAATGATGGCTGCCGCGCGTGCGCGCCAACACCCAACCATCCTCATGCAACATGCGAATTATGTCTCGAACTTTCACGCCATAAGTATGTCCGAGAAATGGCCGAATACGCAAGTAACTTCAGGCAAGTGTGAAATCGCTCGTTTTTCAAGAAACCATTCAAACAACGAGTGAATCAAAACAACTTGTTTCCACACGGGGGCCGCGATGAAAAGGGTAGTGGCCGGCACGACGCTCCCTGAAGTTTTGCGTGCCGGCCATCCGGTTAAGGAGTCACCCACCGCAGCCAAGCGCTCAAGACGCTGTAATCATGGGGAATTTCAATTTGAACCGCGTTCCTTGTTCGGGCAGATTTTCCACCCGAACATCCCCCCCGTGCCGGTGCATGACATATTTCACCACGGCCAAGCCCAGGCCCGTTCCCTGTTTGCCCTTCGTGGTGAACAAGGTGTCAAAAATATGTTCCCGGATTTCCTCCGGAATCCCGGGACCCGTGTCGTCCACCGTCAGACACACAAACCCGTCCTCCACCCATGTGCGCACGCGCACCATCCGCGCGTCTTTCGAGTGATCCAGGGCCTGTGCCGCGTTATACAGCAGATTCAGCACGGCCTGCCGCACCATTACAATATCGCCCATAATCGGGACCAGGCCGGGGGCCAGGTCCGAAAACGACACCACCTGATGACTGATTAAGAACGGCCGCGCCACCTCCAGGCACTGCTCGGCCACCTCATTCAAGCTTATTTCCATTTGCACTTCCGGCGAACGCCGCAAAAACCGCAGCGTCGTTTTCACCAAATCCGTGCAATGCTTCACCTGGCCGCGCATGGTCTCGAGCCGCTTTTCAACATCCGGCTTGTTCGGCTGGCTCAGCAGCAAATCCACATTCGTGCCGATCACCGAGAGCGGCGTGCCCAGATCATGGAGCGCCCCCGACACCATGTGCCCGAGTGTCTCGAAGCGATTCGCTTCGACCGCCAGATACTCCATGGCGCGCCGGCTTTGCTCTTCCCGGCGCCGTTCGACCGAGGCATGCACCTTCTCCATCATCACATTGCTGTCAAACGGCTTTTCCAGGTAGGCGAAGGCCCCGCATTCGATGGCTTCCATGGCGCTCTCAAGCTGCCCAAACCCCGTCAGAATAATCACCTGAACGTCCGGATACCGCTTCTTCACCTCCCGCAACAGGTCCAGGCCCGTCTTGTTCGGCATGCGGATGTCCGTGATGATCACATCCACCGGTTCATGATGCAGGATTTCCAGGGCCGCATCCACGCCGTTCGCCAACTCCACATTAAACTCCTCCTTGAGCAACATGCGAAGCGCCTGACGAGGTCCATTCTCGTCATCCACCACCAACAGCCGGGCGGGATACCCCCCCTTCTGCGGGGTGTATGTCCAAAGCGGCGTGGTTTTCTCTTTCGCCGAATCCTGCGGGGGTAATTCCTGCGTCATCTTGATCATTCCCAGTGCCACGAGGCATTCCTTCCGTTGAAAGTTTCAATACTGCGCATCCAAATCGCGCAGTCAACAAATAAGCAACCCCTGTGCCAAGAGGCAAAAATTTCATAAGTTGTTTGAAGACATGGGCTTATGTAGCCCATAAAGATCATTCCGCCGCGTACAAATTTGTACATGCCCCTCTCACAGCCTCAAGACTGTACAAACTTGTACACCCGGACCGGCTTTCCCCTCATGCAGTGTCGAATTGTATATCGTATAGACTTACCACAAGGGCGGCGAGGGCGGGATAGGCGTGAGCGGTTTCGGTGGTGTCTTGTTTAAGGAGGCGGAGTCCTTCGGGGATGTGTTTGCGGAAATAGGGTTTTCCGCGCACGGTGGAGAGGAAGCCATAGGCGCCAAGGGCTTGCATGTGGCGCTGGAGTTTGCAAATCGCCAGGGAATTGAGGAAGGAGGGTATGGAGAAATCCCCGTTGGCGCGGTGAGTTCGTAATTCGATGTAGTAGGCGAGGAGGTTTTCGCGCATCGCGTCGTCGAGCCGGTAATAGGGGTCCCACAGGATGGAGGCGATGTCGTAGGCGGGGGGGGCCATGCGCGCGCCCTGGTAGTCAATGAAACGGGGGACTCCCTGGGTGATCATGATGTTCTGCGACTGGAAATCACGGTGGATAATGGCCTTGGGCAGGGCATCGGCCTCTTGGGCGAGCCGGTCGAATTCATGATTGAGGACATCGCGGGAGGGAGGTTGCACCCCGCACAGGCCCTCGACGAAGCGTTCGAGGAAGTAAGCAGTCTCCCACCGGAAGTACTCATAATCGAAGGGCCGGTTTGCGAGCAGTTCACATTCATCAACATGATTCGAGGCGTCCACATGGAGCGCAACGAGACGGCTCAGGACCTTTCGGTAGAGGTCTTCTATAGCATCCGCCGGGCGGGGGAACTTGAGATAGTTGTACAGCGAAAGGTCCCCGAGGTCTTCAAATTCCGCACGCTTGTTTTTGGGGTCAACATGAAGCAGTTTCGGCACGGGGACACCATGCCGCGCAAAAAAGGTTGAATAGGCGATGTGCCGTTCGTAATCAAGTTCCTCGGGCGGGCACACCATTCGGACGATGGATTTTCCGTTGTCCCAGGCACGATAGTAGCGGCGCCCGGAACCGCCCACGCCAATCTGAATACCGTGCTCACTGACGGATGGAAGACCAAGAAATTCTAGTTCTGACAATTTCAGATCAAAGCCATTGCCCACAATGCAATTCTCGTGCCGGGCGCCGCTTGTGATGTGGGTCCCCGGGAGGACGATGCTGTTGCGCAATACCGCCCCGTCGTCGAGCGTGCATCCTTCCTCGATGACGATGTAACCGTCGAGACATATATCTTTTCCATGAACATCATTGCTGACGCATATCCATTCTCCGTCCCGGTGCAACGCATCAACCACGGCGGCGGCATAGGAAGGGGGCGTGCCGATGTCGTGCCAGAGGCATCCCGTGGCATCCATACCGCCCACGGTGTTGCCCGCCGTTATTGCGGCCAGCCAGGCGTCCACCACATTCGATATGCCGTCCGGCAAATACGCCAGAAATGCGGGGTCGTATACGGCGATGCCGGTGTAGGCCAGGATACGGGCGGTGTCCGGGCGTGGAATTGCGGAATACCCGTCCACACTCACCACCTCCCCGGCGGCGTTCACGCGAACCTTGTTGTGCGCGGGATAGTCGTGGAGAGCGAGCGTGGCGATGTTGCCGGAGGCCCTATGGGCGGCAACGAGGGCGTTGAGATCAATATCCGTCAAAATATCCGCGTTGTGAACGAGGAAAACACCTTCCCTCAGTAATGCTTGAGCATTGTTGAGTGCGCCGCCTGTTCCCAGTAATGGATTCTCGTGGAAAAGCGTGCACTGATTTTTGTAAGGCGAAGTTTCGAGCCATGCCGATATGAGACCAGGTTTATGGTGCAGGTTAACGCCGATGCGATCCACATTAAGCGCCGAAACACGTTCGAGGGTCCGCGACAGGAGTGAATGCCCCAGAACGGGCAGCAGGGGCTTCGGGATGTGTTCGGTGATGGGCCGCAACCGTTCCCCAATGCCCGCCGCGGGCACAAATGCATTAAGTTTACATGACACAGGAAAAATCTCTCCTCGGAACGGGGCAAATTATGGCACAGGCGCGGGAGTGATTGGAATCCGTTTCCGTAGGACAGCCGAAGAATCAGGCGTGCCGCTTTTCGAAGGTGCCGAGTATCTGGTCCACTGATACGGCTTGCACCCCTGGGCAGAGGGTGGCAAATGATTGGTTTCCCGGACGTGGCCGGTGCACCACATACGCTTTGGTTTCGTACTTGTCCACGCTTCGCGCCAATTGCATCAGAACACGTCCCATTTCCGGTTGTGGGGTTTGGGTGGCCTTGGCTTCGAGCAACACAAGTTTTTTTTCGCCCAGCGGCACGACGAAATCCACCTCCAGCCCTTGCTTGTCGCGGAAGTAATACAGTTTACGCGCCCCGCCCGCATTGAGTTGCCCCTTTACAATCTCCGCGGCAACAAATCCTTCGAATATGGGCCCCAGAAACACGGAACTTCCAAGCCCTTTTTCGGAGTCTATGCCAAGCAGGTGGCAGGCCAGTCCCGAGTCCACAAAGTACAGTTTGGGCGATTTGATGAGCCGCTTTCCGAAGTTTTCGAAGAAGGGCGGTACAAGAATAATTTGACCGGTTATTTCAAGGATGCTCAACCATTGTGTGATTGTGGGGATGGAGACCCCCAGGGGCGCGGCCAAATCTGTCCTGTTGAGAAGTTGCCCACAACGGCTCGCCAGAATGGAAAGAAACCGCCGAAAGGTGGCGATGTCCCGGATCGCACTGATGGCGCGCACATCCCGCTCAAGGTAGGTTTGGATGTACGAACGAAACCAGACATGCTCCATGCCGGGTTTTTCGAGAACCTCCGGGAATCCGCCATGCAATAGCCCCACTTTTGGGGTTTCCTGCATGGAAAAGGGCAGGAGTTGAAACACGGCCACACGGCCCGCCATGGACTCCGTCACCCCCTTCATGAGCGGAACCTCTTGAGACCCTGTCAGAAGCCATGTCCCATGCTTGCGCGGATTCTGGTCAATGCGCGTTCGGATATAACGGAACAGTTCGGGCACGTTTTGGATCTCGTCCAAAATCACCGGCGTTTGTAATTCATCCAGGAAGGCGTTGGGATCTGAACAGACCCGTGCGATGATATCAGGGTCTTCCAGCAATACGTAGGTCGCCTTTGGAAAGAGGTGGCTGAGCAGCGTGGTTTTTCCTGCGCGCCGCGGCCCTGTCAGGATAATGGCCGGGAAGTGCCTGCTGGCTTTTAAAAGGTCCTTTTCTATATGTCGGGCAACATACCGCATATTGACTATTCTAAAGTGTTACTTTAGAATAGTCAAGCATTGCTTTGCCCGGAACGCACGTAAAACTTCAACGCGGAGCTTTTACAGCAGGTGCGTTCCAAGTGCAACTTGGGAACGAGCAGACCCTAATTTCTCATCCTCCTTTATTCATTGTTCTCAGCATCACCGGTCCTTGGAGTCCGCCGCCGCGGGATTCGCGCTCGAACTCGAGGGCGCGCTTGTGATAGGGACTCGGCCATCCGGGGCCTTGTTTTTCCGACCACAGTTTTATGACGCGTTCGGAGGTGAGTTCGTTGGCCAGGGTGTTGGCCACGCGGATCACCAGTGCGTGTTTTCCTTGCGTCAAGGGCGGCAGGACGATCTTCCAGGGATGCCACAACATCGTACCCACTGTTTTACCGTCTACAAAAACGGTGGCGGCGTATTCTATGGGTCCTGTTTCCAATTCGAGGGGTTTTCCGGCCCAGGATTCGGGCAGTTCCACCGTCGCGCGGTATTCCACCTCGCCGGAGTAATCCTCCCCGAGCCAGGATTTCCAGGCAGTTCCTTCTGAAAACGCCACAGGGGGCAATTGGGGAACGGCGGTTTCGATATCGTGTTCTCCTACGGAAAAACGGCGCACGGCGGTTGCGGTGAGGAGGGGATCGAGCCGCATTTCAGCGTCACTATTAGTGATCAAAGGCTCTGCGGACAGAGGGGTATCCGTCAATAGCAGTACGAGGCTTTCGCCGGGAGTCAATCGCACAGCAATGGTTTCTGTATTCTCGGCGATGAGGCGAATGACGCCGGTTTGGGGTTCTAATTGGTATACGTGGGCGGCCTTTACGTGGGCCTTGCCATCGAAGGTGTTTCCGCCTTCGTTGAACAGCGCGAGGACTTCTCCGTTCGCGAGAGTTCGCGCCGTCACCCGAATATCCGGAGTCGCCGGTTCGAGAACAACTGTCGGCGTGACCTGTGCAATGATTTGATCGGGCGTACCCGTCTTGCAGAAGGCCGTGTCGTCCCTTTCGAGAACGCCATTGGTTCCGGGCGCATGCCCCGCGCTGAGCACCTTCCCCCCCGACTCCGCCAGTTGCTTGAGCATGGCAAGCGCGGCAGGATGCATCCAGCGGGTTTCGCCGCACAGCACCGTATCATAGCGCATGGCCCCGGCCACAAGAGTGCCATTCTCGACATGCGTCGCGGGGTCCATGAGCAAATCGTCGTCAATGAGATCGAAATCACATTGATGTTCGAGGAGGGTTTGTGCGAGTTGATCGTGGGTGTTGACCGCTTTCTCCGCGCCTTTGCCCAAGGCCCACATGTCACGCGCGGGATAATACAGCGCCGTGGCTATTTTCGGCGTGCCCGAAGACAGCGCATATCCCAGACGGGCCACATACGCATTGAATCCGGGCAGGTGATCCCATAACGGATCGACAGGCCCGAAATGCGGCCGCTCGCCCGTCATGTGGTGATCACGCGTGCTCAGGGGGAAACACCCCACCACCAGGAGGTTGATTCCGCGGATGTACTGGTAATCAACGACCCATTTCATTTGTTCCGGTGTCAACCCGTTGCCGTAAACACAGAACGATTCGCTCAGGGCATAGCGCGTTCCGTTTTGATGCGCGGCGCTCGATGCATATTTTGGGAAGAAGTGCTGGTCCGGTTTTCCGGGGAAAAGCTGCCGCCAGATGACGTCCACTCCGGGCACATCCATGGCGCGCAATTGCCGGAGCGCCTGGCCAAATCCATACCGGATCACGTTGATCGTTTCATCTTCTCCGTTAAGATGGCCGCCGGAACCGAGGTGGTTTTCGTGGCACCAGGCTTGTATCCGGCCAAAATACATATCGCGGAACCGCGCCGTCCACAGATCATAGAAGTCCACACGGGCTTGTGCATCCGCCACCGAAATTTCCGGCCCCGGAACGACGAACAACGAGGGCAAAATATCGAACAGATTTTTGCCGAATTGTTGTGTGTAGGCAGCGTCAAAGCCGGGAGTCCATGTAATCGTTTTGGGGGGATCGAGATTGGGTGCGCCCGGTTCGTCGGTGAAGGTGAAACGAACCGTTTTGCCGAAATGATGGCCTATGGCGCGTTTATACCCCTCGTGCGTCAACGCGATGAACCGATCCGTTGCCGCCGGGGTGAGCAGGTCCACATAACCGCCGTTCACAACGCGATAGAGAAAGGCCTCTTCGCCCGGCGCAGGCGTCCAGGCGCCGCCCGGCGGAATTGCCTTGCGCGGCGTTCCTTCCACAATAAGTATCAGCGCATCCTGCGGCACCGTATAGGTTTCTTTGGCTTCGATACGTTCCCGCGCGAGGCGGTGTTGTAATAATTCCGGGTGGCCTTCCGTCACCTTGCCCAAGGCTTGGCCGGAAGGCCATCCGCCTTCGTCATAGAGCCACCAGTGCATGCCGAGGCGGGCGGCTTCGTCCACGGCGAGGCGGACGCGATCAAAGTATTCGGGCGTCAGATAGTCGGGGTCCAACGAGTTGTTGGTGCTGTCCGGGCGGAAGGCGTGCGGCATGGGCAGCATGCAAACGCTGCGAAACCCGTGCGCAGCCATGTCATTCAACTGGGCGCGGAGTGTTTGGGGTTCGAGTTGAGCATTCCACAGCCAGAAGGGCCCCGGCCAGAGCACCGCTTCCGGCTCCGCAAACCGTGTAGCTTCAAACGCGGTGAGGGGAGCGACAGCCAATTCTTGGGGTGCGGTGTTAAGGGCGGCTAAGAAGTACAACAAAAGCGGTGCGGCAGTTATGAGAATCATGGTTTTTCCTCACAGCTAAACACGGGCGAGGGTACTCAAGGATTGAATACCGTGTCAAATGGGCAGGCCTCGGAAACCTGCTGCTTGACAAATGAAAAGCAGAAAGTCAGGATATGGCCGGGAGACTATGCGAATGCGTTTACATTTACAGCCGGGCAATACCGGTTATGTACAGCTTGTGCACGAACGCCGCCCCGTGGAGTTGATTGCCGTCGCCAATGACACCGTGGGCGTTACTTGTCCCTTCGAACAACTTCCGTTGGCGGGTTCCCTGGCGGATTTGGTGTTCACCGAGGACCGGTGCGTGGCGTATTATCACATGCAGGTGGTGGTGGCGCCGAACGAGCCGGAAGACGGCATCATTTTGCAACGGGCCGCCAGCGCCACCTATGCCCAGCGCCGCAAGACGTGGCGTGTTCCGCTCACGGACACGATTGCCTTTCAGCGTTACGGCGATACGCGGCCGGGCGAGGCCATTGTCGTCAATGTAAGCTGTGACGGATTGCTCCTGGTCACGCGCATGCCGTTGGAAGTGAACGACATGCTGGACCTGTTTCTGGTGTTGCCGGATCAAGCCGCCCACAAAATCACCGGACGCGTGGTCCGGTGCGAAACCACCTATCCCGGACGCTTCGGTATTCTGTTTGTGCAGCTTTCCCCGGAGAGCAAGCGCGCGCTCACCCTGTTTATGTGGCAGCAATTGCGCAGGCTGTATCCCAGGGAGATTGCCTCGCTTTGGCCGGGCAGCGGGCGGTATAAAAAACTGAAAATGATGCAGGAGGCCAAACGGAATGAAAACCCATGAAGTGGGGATTATTTTGAACGGCGTAACCGGACGGATGGGGACGAATCAGCATCTGGTGCGTTCGATGCTGGCCATCCGCGAGCAGGGCGGGGTGCGCCTGAGCGACGGAGAGACGATACTGCCGGCGCCGGTGCTCGCCGGCCGCAACGAACACAAGCTGCGGGCGCTTTCGGAAGCGCATGGGGGGCTTCCCTGGTCCACGGACCTCGATGCGTTGCTGCGCGATCCCAACTATACCGTCTATTTTGACGCGCAAACCACGTTGCTGCGGTTCGCGTCGGTGAAGAAGGCCATTGCCGCGAAAAAGCACATCTACTGTGAAAAGCCCTCCGCCAACAGCCTTGAGGAAGCCATACAGCTTTACCAGCTCGCGCGCGCGGCGGGGGTGAAGCAGGGCGTGGTGCAGGACAAGCTCTTTCTTCCCGGTTTCTTG